>JBAUTC010000023.1:0-19006 GCA_049582025.1 Thiomonas sp. | reverse complement strand
CCGCCATGCTGATGGACGATGTCGCAGATCGCGCGCACTTCCGTTTCGAACACGCCGTGGGTGCTCGGGTAGGTGATCATGCAGGCTGCGAGATTGTCGGCGTGCTGCTCGGCCTTGGCACGCAGGTCGGCTAGATCGACGTTGCCCTGCGCGTCGCAGGCGGTGACCACCACCCGCATTCCGGCCATCTGCGCCGAGGCGGGGTTCGTGCCGTGTGCGGACGAGGGAATGAGGCAGACGTCGCGCTGACTCTCGCCGCGGCTGGCGTGATAGGCGCGGATGACCAGCAGCCCCGAGTACTCACCCTGCGAGCCGGCGTTGGGCTGCAGACACATGGCGTCGTAGCCGGTCGCGGCGCACAGCCACTTTTCGAGTTGCTGTGCCAGTTGCGCATAGCCGCGCGCCTGGTCGGCAGGCGCGAAGGGGTGGATGGACGCGAACTCGGGCCAGGTGATGGGCACCATCTCGCTCGTGGCGTTGAGCTTCATGGTGCATGAGCCCAGCGGAATCATGGCGCGGTCCAGCGCGATGTCCTTATCGGCCAGGCGGCGCAGATAGCGCAGCATCTCGGTTTCGCTGTGATAGCGGTGGAACACCGGGTGGGCCAGCACGGTGCTTTGGCGTGCGAGTTCCTGCGGCCAGCGCGGGGCCACGCCCTTTTCCGCCGCGTCAAACAGCGTCCCTTCGTGCTCGACTCCGAAGCAGGTCAGAATGTCGCAGAGATCGCTGCGGGTTACGGTTTCGTCCAGCGACACGGCCACATGCTGCGGATCGATGCTGCGGAAGTTGATGCCATGCGCCAACGCGGCCGCATGCACCGCATCGGTGCGCGAACCGGTATGCACCGTGAGGGTGTCGAAGAATTGGGCATTGAGCACCGGCAGCCCGGCATGCTCCAGAGCCTGCGCCAGCAGCACAGCATAGGCATGCACCCGCTGCGCGATGCGTTTGAGACCGTCCGGGCCGTGATAGATCGCGTACATGCTGGCGAGCACGGCGGGCAGGACCTGCGCGGTGCAGATATTGCTGGTGGCTTTTTCGCGGCGGATGTGTTGCTCGCGGGTTTGCAGCGCCAGACGGTAGGCGGGCTGACCGTGGCTATCCTGGCTGACGCCGACCAGGCGCCCGGGAAGCGAGCGCTTGAGCGCATCGCGCACCGCCAGATAGCCGGCGTGCGGCCCGCCAAAACCCAGCGGCAGGCCGAAGCGCTGGGTGGTCCCGCAGGCGATGTCCGCGCCGAGTTCGCCGGGAGACATCAAGAGGGTGAGCGCCAGCAGGTCTGCGGCGACCACCACCAGCACGCCCTTGGCCTTGAGCGCGGCGATGCGATCGCGATCATCGCGAACCGCGCCGTCCACGCCGGGGTATTGCAGCAGCACGCCGAAGTAGTCGCCTTCCAGCGCCTGATCGACCGCGCCGCTCACCACTTCGATGTCCAGCGGTGCAGCGCGAGTGTGCAGCACTTCGAGCGTCTGTGGCAACACGTCGTCCGCGACGAAAAAGCGCAACGACTTGCCCTTGCCCGAGCGCAGTGCCAGTGTCATGGCCTCGGCAGCGGCAGTGGCTTCGTCGAGCATGGAGGCGTTGGACACGTCCATGCCGGTGAGATCGGCCACCATGGTCTGGAAGTTGAGCAGCGCCTCCAGCCGTCCCTGGCTGATCTCCGGCTGATACGGCGTGTACGCGGTGTACCAGGCCGGGCTTTCCAGCACATTGCGCTGGATGACGCCGGGGATCAGCGCGTTGTAATAGCCTTGACCGATGTAACTTCGCATCACCCGGTTGTCCTTGGCGATGCCGCGCAATTCCGCCAGCGCCTGCGCTTCGTCGATGGCGGCAGGCAAATCAAACGGCCGCTGGCGACGAATGGCGGCGGGTATCACCGATTCCATGAGGCCGTGCAGATCGGTCACGCCCAGTTCGGCCAGCATGCGCTGTTGATCTGCAGCGTCCGGGCCGATGTGACGACGCTGGAAAGCCTGCGCGTCTTCAAGATCGCGCAGCGCGGGTAAGGTGGACATCAACATGCAGGTTCTCCGGGAGAGGCGAACAAGGGGCGTTCAGACGGTCTTCAACAATTCGGCGTAGGCGGCTTCGTCCATCAAGCCGTCGAGCTGCGAAGGATCGGACAGCTTGATGCGGAAGAACCAACCGCTGTCTTGCGGGTCGGTATTGGCCAGCGAGGGATCGGCACGCAGGGTCTCGTTCACTTCGGTCACTTCGCCGGACACCGGGCTGAACACGTCGGCTGCGGCCTTCACCGACTCGACCACGCCCACGGTATCGTGCGCGGCGTAGGTTTTGCCCACTTCGGGTAGGTCGACAAACACCACGTCGCCCAGCGCATCTTGTGCATGCGGGGTGATGCCGACGGTGGCGACGCCGTTGGCATCGACGCTGATCCATTCATGGTCGGGGGTGAATTTCAAGCTCATGGAAAACTCCGGATAACGAGAGGGTGTGGGACGAGAAACAAACTTCAGCCGCGCCTGTAACGATGCGGCACAAAAGGCATGGGTTGCAACTGCATGGGCACGGCGCGTCCGCGCACCTGGGCATAGAGCGTGGTGCCCGGCGCAGTGAATTCCGTGGCGACGTAGGCCATGGCCACCGGCCCGCCGGCGCTCGGCGCGAAGCTGCCGCTGGTGACACGGCCTGCGACGCGGCCATCGGCGGCGAGCAACTCGACACCCTCGCGCACCGGGGTCCGATCCAGGCCGATCAACCCGACACGACGACGCGTCACGAGCGTCGGGTTGTCGAGTTGCGCCAGGATGATGTCCGCGCCAGGAAAGCCCCCCGCGCGTGTGCCGCCGGTCCGCCGCACCTTCTGCATCGCCCACGTCAGGCCGGCTTCAACCGGCGAAGTGGTGGCGTCGATGTCGTGGCCGTAGAGACACAGGCCCGCCTCGAGACGCAACGTGTCACGTGCCCCCAGACCAATGGGCTTGACCTCAGGCAAGGCAAGGAGCAGGCGCGCGAGCCGCTCGGCGTCTTCTGCCGCAACCGAGATTTCCAGCCCGTCCTCACCGGTGTAGCCGCTGCGCGTAGCAAAAATACGGATTGGCGTCACGCCCGCCGGCACGTCCATCCAGCGCCCGGTCATGAACACCAATTCAGCGGCCTCGGGCACGAAGCGGGCAAGGGTCTGCACGGCAAGCGGACCCTGCAGCGCCAGTAGCGCCTGTTCGGGCATGGGAACGATGTCGCAGCGGTCGGCCAGCGTCTGCAGCAAGGCGACATCCTGCGCCTTGCATGCGGCATTGACGATGAGGAAAAGCTCCTGCCCCTGACCGTCGGCGCGGAGGCGCGGAATGACCATCAGGTCATCGAGGATCCCACCCGATTCATTAGTCAACAAGGCGTAGCGCTGCTTGCCTTCAGCCAGCCCCTGAATGTCCACGGGAACCAGCGTTTCCAGCGCGGCAGCAGCGCCATCGCCGCGCAGCGCCACCTGCCCCATATGGGAAATATCGAATAGCCCTGCACTTTGCCGGGTCTGCAAATGCTCGGACAGGATGCCTGCCGGATACTGCACCGGCATGGCATACCCCGCAAACGGCACCATTCGAGCGCCGAGTTCGAGGTGCAGCGCATGCAGGGGGGTGGAGATCAGATCAGAAGCTGTGGAGTCGGACACGTCGGGTTCTCGCGGGGGGTGGGGCGCTGGCGCCAATCTCTCCGCACCAGTCGCCAAGGTCAGCGGCAAAGCACGGCTCTCAACCCCTCGCTGTCCTGGGTACCTGAGAGATTGATCCGGCGCTTAGCCAGACTTGCCCCTTCGGTGAGCGCCTGTTTGCAGCGCCGCTCTCCAGTGAGGAACACCTTGCGGTGCGGTCAGTCCTTTTGCCTGAGCGGTACACCCTTGACGGACTTACGCCTTCGGCGGCTGCAGACACAAGGCAGCTCTCTCCTGACGCGGCAAAGTGTATCGCAGGCTAGCGTTCCCGCTCCCATCCACGGACTATTTTTTTCTGCGGCCTCCACCCAGACCCAGGCTTTCGCGGTACTTCTGCCTTCGCGCATTTCGTCGATCCGCCATGTCGTTCATGGCCCGCTTTTGCGAGATGCCGAACATGGGATCAATGACTTCCCACCAGAGGAAGGCAAAGACCAGAGGCAGGAGCACCCACCACCAGGACCAAGCGGCCACAGGCGCGACATCAAGCAGTTTGAGCGCGATAAAAATCAGACTAAGGATGACAAACGCCATGACATTGCACCTGCTGATAGAAGAGAATGACAAGAGATAAAAGAAAACACCGATTTACACCACGCATGTTGCGTAAAATCAATCCGAACTGACCACAGAGCAATTCTCGCCGACTTCTTGCACAGCACGTCAACCAAATTGATTAAGATGCGTTAGTTGGCTGTGCCTGTTTTGTTTAAACCCTCTGGAGGACTGGAATGAAAAAAGCTGTTTTCGCTGCTGCACTGGCCGCTGCCGCCACCATGACCATGTCGTCGGCTTTCGCCGCTGAAGACATGCTCGCTCTAGCCAAATCGAAGAATTGCCTGGCTTGCCACGCAGTGGACAAGAAACTGGTTGGCCCTTCCTATCAGGATGTCGCGGCCAAGTACGCTGGCAAGCCCGGTGCCGTAGACGCCCTGAGCAAGGCCATCCTGCACGGAGTATCTGGCGTATGGGGTCCGGTACCCATGCCCGCCAACCCGCAAGTGACCCCCGCACAGGCCAAGCAACTGGCCGAGTGGGTTCTGTCCCTGAAAAAATAATCAATCCGCAGCACGCGTTGCTGCGATTGCGTTGCCCAGATCGCAAGGTCTGCGCGAAGTGCGAAGCCGAGTGCCGCAAGGTTGCTCGGCTTTTTCATTGGCCCGGCGATAGTGAACCGGGTTACAGCCATAAAAAAGCGCCCGGATGGGCGCTTCTGATGTTGGGCACAGGCAGAGGCCGAGGCGTGCCTGGACACAGCAAAAATTACTGCACAGCCAGCACGGTCTTCTTGCCGTCCTTGCCAAACTCGGAGATGGTGATGGTGGCATCCACCAGCTCGCCAGTCTTGGTGAAGTGGATATCCTTCTTGGTCACGCCGTTGTAGTCGACCTTGGCAATGAACGGCAGATATTTCGCCGGTTCGACCGACTTCGCCTTCATCATGGCATGCGCCAGAACCATGGTGCCGTCATACGAGTACGGAGAATAGAGCTGGAACGCATTGGCACCGAACTCGGCGTCATAGCGCTTCTTCCACGCTTCGCCGCCCGGCATCTGGCTCAGCGGCGAACCGCCTTCGGCACAGATGGTGCCACCGACGGCTTCGCCAGCCAGCTTGCCCAACTCAGGTGCGCAAATGCCGTCGCCGCCCATCATCGTGGCCTTGATGCCCAGTTGGCGCATCTGGCGAACCAGCGGGCCAGCTTGGCTGTACATGCCGCCGTAGAAAATGACGTCAGGGTTGGATGCCTTGATCTTGGTCAGAATGGCGGAGAAGTCGGTGGCCTTGTCGTTGGTGAACTCGCGGTCCAGCACTTTCAGTCCGTCTTTCTTGGCGGTCTTGGCAAACACGTCAGCAACACCCTGGCCATAGGCGGTACGGTCATCAATCACGGCAACAGTTTTGGCCTTCAGCTTGGTCTTGGCGTAGTTGGCCAGACCGGAACCCAGCGCATTGTCGTTTGCAATGATGCGGAAGAAGGTCGGGAAGCCTTGGGTCGAGATCTTGGGATCGGTGGACGACGGAGTGATGTCCGGAATGCCTGCGTTGTTATAAATGCGCGAAGCCGGGAAGGTGCAGCCGGAATTCAGGTGACCGACGACGCCATTCACCTTTTCGTCAACAAACTTCTGGGCCACGGTAGTGGCTTGCTTGGGGTCAGCCTGGTCGTCCTGGGCATCAACCTTCCAGACAATTTTCTTGCCGCCGATGACAATGTTCTCGGCGTTCAGATCCTTGATGGCCATAATCACGCCGTTGGCGTTGTCCTGGCCGAAGCTGGCCTGGGGACCAGACATGGGCGATGCACTGCCGATGGTGACGGTCACGGCGTCTTGAGCGTAAGCCGTGCCGATGGCCATGGATAGGGCCAGCAGCGGAGCTGCATATTTGAGTTTCATGGGTGAGCCTCCAAAATGGGATGACATTCGTGGTGTTGTGAAGTCAGGATCTGTCTGACAGGGCGATACATTAACTGAGTTACAGATTTTTGAACAGACCGCCTTTCCCGACTCTAGCAAGCAACGTGCCCGTCTGTGGGTTGGTTGACCAATGCAGAGGCCATTTTCACACTCCGTGGCCAGCAAGCGTGGCGTCGGCTGGCCACGGAATTCGTGGCTGAGGGCGTCGCTTCATTGCTGCTTCAGCGCCTCGGCGAGCGAGGCGCGAAGCGCCGGTTTCAGGCTGACGAACAGTCTGTCAGCAAGTTGCGGGGCCAGCGTGTCGAATTCAGCGTAGACCAGCTCCAGCAATTGCTGCTGTAGTACGGGAGCAATGTGCGTCCAGATCTGGTCCAGATCTCCCGTCATCTCGCCAAGCAGGGGCGGCGGCTGCTCGGGGCCGCGATAGACCGCATGGGCGTAGGCCGAGGGCTGGACCTCGAACGGTTCTGCAATGTCTTCCTCATTCACCGCATCGGTGGGCTGCAAGCGCTCGGTGAGCACGGGCAGGATGACATGGTTGGGAGGCGTGGGTTTCATGGGCTCGACTTGATAATTTTCGGTTCGACACCTGCGGCGCGGTAGGCACGCAGTCGCTCACGGGCTGCGGGCGTGTCGGGCGAGTTCTGGCCGACGAGTTCGATCACCCGCTCCAGACTGTCCCAGCCCGGCACCAAACCGGAGCCGAGGCTGACCAGGGCGTCTACTCGCCCAGCCTGGTGCAAGTCGGGCATGGCCGCGAGGAGTACCGGCGTTTGCGCAGCGAGCGGGTCGTCCAGCCAGACGTGGGGTACGAAGCTGCCTGGCTGGAATGTCCAGAGCAACTGATCGAGTTCATCGAGAAAGGGCTGCGGCGCTGCGACCAGAAGCCGCGCCCCGCGCTGCGTTGCGGTGCGCAGCAGCCCGCAGGCATAGCGCATCGGGTCTGGCAGGTTCACACGAAATTCGACGTCGCAGGCCATGAGCTCAGACAGAATCAGTCACGGGCAAACTCATTTCACCTGCGAGACCAGGTAGCGCACCAGCAATGGCACCGGGCGCCCCGTGGCACCCTTGTTCGCGCCGCTGTTCCAGGCCGTGCCAGCAATGTCGAGGTGGGCCCAACGATAGTCTTTGGCGAAACGCCAGAGGAAGCAGGCCGCAGTGATGGCACCTGCCGGACGACCGCCGATATTGGCCACGTCGGCAAAATTGCTCTTGAGCGCATCGGCGTAGTCCGCTTCCAGCGGCAGGCGCCAACAGGGGTCTAGCGTGGCGCGTCCTGCTTCGAGCAGTGCGTTGGCCAGCGCGTCATCCTCTGCGAACAGGCCGCTGTTGACCTTGCCCAGCGCAATCACGCACGCGCCAGTGAGGGTGGCAATGTCCACCACGGACTGCGGCTTGTAGCGGGCTGCGTAGGTCAACGCATCGCACAGGATGAGGCGGCCTTCGGCATCGGTATTCAAAATTTCGATGGTCTGGCCGGACATGCTGGTCACCACATCGCCCGGCTTGACCGCGCCGCCGCCGGGCATATTCTCAGTCGCGGCAATCAAGCCGATGACGTTGATCTTGGGCTTGATGCGGGCAATCGCCTCGAACGCGCCCAAGACCGACGCCGCGCCGGACATATCGAATTTCATCTCGTCCATCTCTGCCCCAGGCTTGAGCGAGATCCCGCCGGTATCGAAGGTCACACCCTTGCCAACCAGCACGTGGGGCGCGTCTTTCTTGCCCGCGCCGTGATACTCCAGCACGATAAATCGGGGGGGCTGCACCGAACCCTGTGCCACCGCAAGAAACGACCCCATCCCGAGTTTTTCCATCTCGGCACGGCCCAGCACCTTGCAGCCCAGATCGTGGAACTTGGCCAGTTTTTTTGCCATCTCCGCCAAATACGTCGGCGTGCAGAAATTGGCAGGCAGATTGGCCAGTTCACGCGTCAGCCGCACGCCGATGGCAACTGCCTCAGCCTGCTGCAGCGTAGCCTTTGCATGCCCCAATGCGGCATCTGCACCGACGGCACTGATCTGGACCGCGTCGAGCAGGGGCTGGTCCTTTTCGTCAACGGTGCGGGTCGTGTCATAGCGATAGAACACGTCGGAAAACACCGTCGGCACCAATTCGGCCAAAGTATCCAGACCGTTGACCGACAGCAGGTGCACTTGCTTCACGGGCAAGGTCTTGAGCATGCTCGCGGCAGACTGCAGCGCCTTTTTCCAGTCACGCAATTCCGGTTTGGCGGCCAGTCCCACCAAGAGCAGGCGTCGCGCTGCGACAGCGGCGGGGCGATGCATTAGCAGGAGGCTGCCGGGCTTGCCCTTGAAATCGCCATCCACAGCGAGTTGGGCGATCAGGTCATCAAGCGCCTCAGCATCCGCCAGGCCTGTGGCTCCACGGCCTTCGGGAACGAACACGACCAGTGCATCGGTTTTCGTCTGAAGTGGCCTTTTGACGGCAGATATACTGAATTTCATGTTACGGGTTCCTTAGTCTCTGTGGCTTGCATTATTCCATCGCACTCCACTTTGCGCCCATTCCCGCGGCCCGCCTCCATCACCAATCCACGCCGCCTGCTTTCCACATGCTTCTCGACCTCACCCTGCGCCGTGAAATGAGCCGCAATTTCGGCGGCGCATTCACCGTGCTGTTCACCGTCGTCATCACGCTGATGCTCATCCGCATCCTGGGACAGGCGTCGGACGGCGAGGCCAGTCCGCAGGATGTCTTTCTGCTCATCGGCCTAACTGCCCTGAGCTATCTGCAAATCGTCATCACCCTCTCCCTGTTTCTGGCCGTGCTGCTCACGTTCACGCGTCTCTGGCAGGATTCGGAAATGACCATCTGGCGCACCACCGGCGTGGGGCGGCTACGTTTGATGAGCAGTGTGCTGCGCTTTTCCTGGCCCATCCTGCTGCTGATCGCCGCACTCACGCTGTTTGCCTGGCCATGGGCGAACCAGCAATCGACCGCCCTGCGCATCCGCTTTGAGCAGCGCTCCGACATCTCGCGTGTGGCGCCAGGTCAGTTTCGCGAGTCCGCGTCGGGCAAGCGTGTGTTCTTCATCGACAAGGGTGCGCAAGCCGGCGGCGTGGCGCACGACATATTCATCCGCGACGACACGTCCGCGCAGGCGGTACTGATTACCGCACGCTCGGCACAGGTGCAACGCATCGATGGCCAGCCCTTTCTGGTGCTGAGCAAGGGCAACCGCTACGCACACACGCCGGGACAGCCCAACTACACGATCACCGCTTTCGACACTCTGGAAATGCGGATTGATGCCACCAGCGGCCTGAGCACAATGGCGGGAGGCAAGACGGGGCCGGTGAACTGGCTCGCACAGCCCAATCGCAACGTCCCGACGGAATATCTGTTCAACCCCACCATTCCCAACTGGCTGGGTGAACTGTCCTGGCGACTGGGCGTGCCGCTGTCTGCCACCCTGCTGGCGCTGATGGCGCTGCCGCTGGCCTCAGGTTCGGTGCGCACCGGGCGCGCGGGCAGTCTCATCAGCGCCATCCTGGTGTATCTGATTTACTTCAATCTGCTCAATGTTCTGCAAGGCTGGATCAGCGAAGGGCGCGTGAGCTTCACCGGCGGCTTTGTGCTGGTCCATGGCAGTGCCGCGCTCTTCCTGCTGGCGTTGCTGGTGAGAGGAAACGGCTGGCTGCATCGCCTCTGGCATGGTCTGACCCAGCGTGGGGCAAGCGCCTGATGCGCACCGTTCGCCGATTTCTGTTGTTGCATGTCCTCAGCGCCATCGGCCTGGTGACGTTCGCCTTTCTCGCACTGCTGTTTTTTATCGACATGCTCAATGACCTGAGCAATCTCGGCAGACCGGACTTCAGCCTGAGCGGCACCCTGCTGCACGTGGCGCTGAGCATGCCGAGCCGGGCCTACGAGGTGTTGCCCATCGCCACCCTGGTCGGCGGCGTATTTGCGCTGTCTTCACTGGCTGAAAGCAGTGAATTCACCATTCTGCGGATGTCTGGGCTGAGTCCACGCGCAGCACTGGGTTTGCTGCTGCAACTGGCCGCGGCATTGGTCATCACCCTGTTCCTGCTGGGAGAATGGATGGCGCCTGCCGCTGGACAACTGTCGGCGCGGCTGCAGGCAGGCGGTGGCTCAGGCATCGGCACGCAACTGGCTTCTGGCATCTGGCTGCGGAACGACTCCGACCGCAGCGGCAACCAGACGGTCAACATCAAGGGAATCAATACGCACGGCGATCTCACCGAGGTGCGCATCTATATGCTCAATGCGCAGGCACAGATCACAGCTGAACTGCATGCGGTCAGCGGCCAATATGAAGGCGATGGCACCTGGACGCTGCACAACGTCACCCGAACCGATCTCCCCTTGCAAACGGGCGCGGCTCTGCGGGTAAGCCAGATCCCCAGCTATCGCTGGCAGACCTCGCTCTCACCCAGCGTGCTCGGCGTTCTGCTGCTCTCGCCCGACAAGATGTCGGCAATTGATTTGTGGCGCTATATCCAGCACTTGCGCGCCAATCACCAGGCTGCAGAGCGTTTTGAAATCCAGCTCTGGAAGAAGCTGTTCTATCCATTCAGTGCCGTGGTCATGCTGCTGCTCGCTCTGCCCTTCGCCTACCTACATACGCGCTCCAAGGGCGTGAGCGGCAAGGTGCTGGCGGGCATCGTGCTGGGAATTGCGTTCATTCTGCTCAACACGTTGTTTTCCAGCCTGGGCATCCTGGGCACCTGGCCACCGGCAATGACTGCCGCCATGCCCATGCTGCTGTTTGGCGGGCTGGGATTGATCGTGTTTGCCTGGCAGGTACGGTTCCGTTGACGCCGGTCCGCCCCCCCCTCTCCCTCTGCGCACTGACATGAACCTGCACCAGTTCCGTTTTCTGCAAGAGGCCGTGCGCCGCAAGCTGAATCTCACCGAGGCAGCGCGGGCGCTGCATACGTCGCAGCCCGGCGTGTCCAAGGCCATCATCGAACTCGAGAGCGAACTGGGCGTGGAGATCTTCAGCCGCCACGGCAAACGCATCCGTAAGCTCACCGAGCCGGGCGTCGAGGTCCTGCGCAGTGTGGAGATCATTCTGCGCGAAGTGGCCAATCTCAAGCGCATCGGCCAGGACTACGCCGCACGCGATGCCGGGCAACTCACCGTAGCCGCCACACACACGCAGGCGCGCTACAAGCTGCCGTGGGTGATTGCCGAATTCCGCCGCCGCATGCCCGCAGTGCAAGTACAACTGCTGCAGGGCACGCCGGATCAGGTGGCGCAGGCCGTGCGCGAGGAGCGCGCCGATCTGGGGCTCGCCAGCGAATCGCTGCAGGACTCACCTGATCTGCTGACCCTACCCTGCTATGGGTGGCAACATCTGGCGGTGGTGCCGCACGGCCATCCCCTATGCGAGCGCACCGAGCCCACGCTGGCGGAGCTCGCCACCTATCCGCTGGTGACGTATGAGCCAACGTTTTCGGGACGTCGCCAGATCGACGCGGCTTTTGCCCATGCCAATCTGCAGCCGCAGATCGTGCTCGAAGCCCTCGACTCCGACGTGCTCAAGACCTATGTTGAACTCGGTCTGGGCGTCGGGCTGATCGCGGAAATGGCGATCTCGCCGGAGCGCGACGCTGCGCTGCACGCCATCCCCGTCGGCCATCTGTTCGGCCAGCAGCTCACGCGCGTGGCATTCAAGCGCGGGGTGCTGCAGCGCAGTTTCGTGCCCCTGTTCACCGAACTCATCTCGCCCCGTCTGCCGCGCAAACTGGTGGAACAGACCCTGCGTGGCGAACTGGACGGACAGGACGTATTTTCCATTTGAATCTTGTTGCCGATGTCGCACCGCACTCCCGCTCTGAACTCTCGCCTGCCGCAAGTCGGCACCACGATTTTCACCGTCATGTCAGCGCTCGCGCAGCAGCATGGCGCGATCAATCTCGGGCAGGGCTTTCCGGATTTTTCCTGCGACCCCAAGCTGATCGACGCGGTGGATGCCGCCATGCGCAACGGCGCCAACCAGTATCCACCGATGGCCGGCGTCCCCACCTTGCGGCACGCCGTGTCTGACAAGATCGCTGCGCTCTACGGTCACCGATACGACGCCGACAACGAGATCACCATCACCGCCGGTGCCACCCAGGCCATCTTCACCGCGCTGCTGGCCGTGGTACATCCGGGCGACGAAGTCATCGTGCTCACGCCGTGCTACGACAGCTATCTGCCCAATATCGCGCTGTGTGGCGGCATTGTGCGTACCGTGCCCCTGGGTGAGGACTTTCGCCCCGAGTTTGGCGCCATTGCCGCGGCCATCACCCCGCGCACCCGCGCGCTCCTGATCAACAGTCCGCACAATCCCAGCGGCACGATCTGGAGCGATGCGGACATGCGGCAACTCGACGCGCTGCTGGCGCCGACTGACATCGCGCTGATTTCGGACGAGGTGTACGAGCACATGGTGTTCGACGGGGCGCAGCACCAGAGCGCCTCGCGCTTCTCCGGCCTGGCCGCGCGCGCCTTCGTGATCTCCAGCTTCGGCAAGACATTTCATGTCACCGGCTGGAAGGTCGGCAGCGTCGCTGCCCCGGCTGCGTTCACCGCCGAGTTCCGCAAGGTGCATCAGTTCAACGTGTTCACCGTGAATACGCCGATGCAGCATGGCCTGGCGGCGTATCTGGCCAACCCCGCGCCTTACCGCGAACTACCCGCCTTCTACCAAGCCAAGCGTGACCGCTTCCGCACCGGTTTGGCAGGCAGCCGCTTTGAACTCCTGCCCTGCAGTGGCAGCTACTTTCAGTGCGTGCGTTACGCATCCATCGGCGATCAGCAGGACGCGGCCTTCTGCCGCTGGCTGACGGAAGACGTCGGTGTGGCGGCGATCCCGCTCTCTGCCTTCGAACCCGATGGCCGACAGCGTGGCGTGGTGCGCTTTTGCTTCGCCAAACAGGACGCTACGCTGGACGCCGCGCTGGAGCGTCTGTCCGTGCTGTAACCCAGCGCGCACGCCAGGCCTGCACCGCCTGTCCAAGCAACTCAGGCAAGGCGCCGGCCTGCAGTTCCACCCCGAGCACGCGCAACGCCACCTGCACACTCTGCACGCCCGCGACAAAGGCTTCCGCTCCCTGATGTTTGGAGAGCTTTTCACCTTGGGCATCCAGGACCAGCGGGGTGTGGAGGTAACGCGGCGTCGGCAAGCCGAGCAAGCGCTGCAGCGCAATCTGCCGCGCGGTGGACGCCGCCAGATCTTCCCCGCGCACGACATCGGTCACGCCCTGGCTCGCATCATCCACCACCACAGCGAGCTGATAGGCCCAGGCGCCATCCGCGCGTTTGAGCACAAAGTCGCCAACCTCCTGACGGAGCACCTGTGATTGCGCGCCCATGCGACGGTCAGTCCAGTGCGATGCATACTGCGCCTCCTCAGGCAAACGTATACGCCAGGAGCGGGGTGCCCGCCCCTGCAGGCCCGCGCGGCAGGTTCCGGGATACACCGGCTCATGACCGCGCTCTGGCAGGCGGCCCTGCTCCCTCAGCACGGACAGAATTTCCGCCCGCGAGCAGGCGCAGGGATAGGCATGCCCAGCCTGGATGAGTGCGTCCAGCGCCCGTTGGTACAGGGCATCGCGCCGCGATTGCCAGACCGGTGGACGATCTGGGTGTAAACCGCAATCGGCCAGCTGCCGAAGAATGGACTGATCCGCGCCCGGCAGGTTGCGGGTGAAATCCACATCTTCCAGACGGAGCAGCCAAAGCCCGCCGTGTGCCCGCGCGTCCAGCCACGAAGCCAGTGCAGCGACCAGCGAGCCCGCATGCAGCGGCCCGGTAGGTGAGGGTGCAAACCGGCCGATATAAGGCGGTGATGGAGGGCTCATGCCAGGAATGGGCACTGGCCGGTGTGGTCAATGCCCGTCAATGAGGGCGTTGAGATCCTGCGCCAGGTCTTTTGCGGTCACGCCTTCGCGCTCGAACAGGCGGATCTTGCCCTTGGGGTCGAAGACGTAGAAGCCGGCGGTGTGGTCCATGGTGTAGCTGCCGGGAGTCTTGCCCGGCACTTTTTGGTAGTACACCTTGAAGGCCTTGGCCGTCAGCTCGGTCTGTTCGAGGGAACCGGAGAGCGCCAGGAAAGTCGGGTTGAAATGGGTGACGTAGGCCTTGAGGATGACCGGAGTGTCGCGCTCCGGATCGACAGTGACAAACAGGAACTGCACGTCCTTTGCCCTGTCGCCCAATTCATCCATGGCCTGCGCCACGACCTGCATCGACGCCGGGCAAATGTCCGGGCACTGGGTGTAGCCGAAGTACATCACGACCACCTTGCCGGCAAAGTCAGACAGCGTGCGCTGCTTGCCGTTGAAGTCAGTGAGGGAGAAACCGCTGGCGTAAGGCACACCGGTAATGTCCACCCCGTGAAACACATAAGGCTTGCTGCATGCCGCAAGCGCCAGTGGAGCAGCAGCGACGGCGAGGACGACTTTGCGGCGTGCGGCGGAGAAACGGTCGGACATCAGACGAAATGGAAGTGCAGATAGTGGTCCACCAGCAAGGCGGCGAAGAGTAGCGAAAGGTAGAGGATGGAATAGCGGAAGGTCTTGCGCGACAGCAAATCGCTGTACTCGCGCTTGAGCGCCCAGGCATAGGCGATGAAAATGCCATCGAGCACGATGGCACTCGCCAGATAGATCAGCCCGCTCATCCCCAGCACATAGGGCAACACCGTCACCGCGGACAGCAGAAATGTGTACAGCAGGATCTGGGTGCGGGTGAACTCCGAGCCGTGCGTCACCGGCAGCATGGGTAGACCCGACTTCTTGTAGTCCTCCACGCGGTAGAGCGCCAGTGCCCAGAAATGCGGTGGCGTCCACAGGAAGATGATCAGGAACAGCAGCATGGCCTCGACCGACACATGGCCGCTCACCGCGGCCCAGCCCAGCACCGGAGGCATGGCGCCGGATGCGCCGCCAATGACGATGTTCTGCGGCGTGGCTGGCTTCAGGAAGATGGTGTAGACCACCGCATAGCCGACGAAAGTGCCGAAGGTCAGCCACATGGTGAGCGGATTGACCTGGGAATAGAGCAGCCACATACCGGCAGCGCACAGCACGCCGGCAAAGGCGATGATGACCGCTGCGCCCAGCTCGCCATTGGCAGAAGGCCGCCACGCAGTACGGCGCATCACTGCGTCGATCTTTTGCTCGACCAGGCAATTGAATGCCGCGGCAGCGCTGGCCACCAGCCAGATGCCAAGGGTGCCGAACAGTACTGGCTGCCAGGCGGGCAAGGTGGGCTGCGCGAGAAACATGCCGATGACAGCGCAAAACACGATGAGCTGCACCACACGCGGCTTGGTCAAAGCGTAGAGCTGAGAAACCACTCGAAGCGGGCTGGGCGCGTTGTTGATGACTTGAGGATTCATGCTGATCTCCGCGAAATGGATCAGTGCCTGGGCAGCGCTTGGCGCGACTGCAACTTGACGAATGAAGAACCGAGGGACTCCGACGGCGCCTGCTTTCGCACCGTGGCACTCACCCGGTAGATGCCTGTGGTCAGCAGGAGCATGAGAATGGCCGAGCCGCCGTTATGTGCGACCGCCATGACCAGGGGATGTCCTTCGGTGACGAGGACGATGCCAAAGATCACCTGCAGCACGACGGCGAAGGCAATCCAACCCGCCAGACGCCGAAGCGCCGGATAGCGCCACAAGGCCACCGCGGCAGCGAACACCACCCCCGTGGTGAAAACGGCGAACAACCGATGGCCCCACTGGATGGCGATCAGTGCCGCTTCGGTGATCGGCTGGCCATCACCGGTCTGGCCCAGGTGCCGCCAGAGCGTGAAGCCCTGCGCCCAGTTGGCGTCTGGCGTGTAAGTGCCATTGCACGTCGGGAATCCGCTGCAGGCCAGCGCGGCGTAATTGGTGCTCGTCCAGCCACCGAGGAAGATCTGTACCAGTACCGCCACGGCTGCCGACCACAGCAATGTGCGCGTCAAAGCGCCCGCGTTCACGCTCACCAGGTCAGCCCGGTTGCGCATCCAGAACCAGGCGAGCAGCATGAGCAGGATGATGCCGCCCATCAGATGAAGGGTGACGATGAGGGGGATCAGCCGCATGGTCACCGTCCATTTGCCGAACAACCCCTGCAGGATCACCCAGAAAAACAGCGCAACGGGCAGGCCGAGTTGGATGTCTTCCCCATGCTTGCGCGCCCAGATGGCCCGCGCCAGCAACACCATGATGAGCGTGCCGATGATGCTGCCCGCGTAGCGGTGAATCATCTCCACCCAGGCCTTGAAGGGGCTGACGTAACCTTGGGTGCCGCCCTGCTCCTTCACCGCCTGGGATATCTGCTCATGTGCCTGCAGCGGAGTGAACTTGGCATAACACCCAGGCCAATCGGGGCAACCCAGGCCAGAATCCGTGAGGCGCACGTAGGAGCCAAACATCACCAGATCCAGGGTGAGAAAAACCAGAACGGCCGTGAGCTTGGACCACCGCATTTTCAGCCCCATCCAGAACACGGCAGCCAGCACGAGCACCCACACCAAGGCCTGCACCCAGTGGAGCGAAAACTGCCAGATGGCGTTGCTTGCAACACTCATGGCACGGGCTCCACATGCTTGAATTTGATACCTGCGTTGTTGAACAGCAGCTTGGCGATCACTTGACGCATTTTGGTGGGATCGGGATTGGCCGGAAACTGCAACATCAGATGCCCGAATGGATCAACCAGCCAGGTCGGCCCCTGCAGTACACCGTCCTTGGAAGGCAACCAGTTCGCGAGCTGCTTGGCGTTGCCACGAAGGATCAGCGTGCCTTCGGCTGGCTCGAGCACGCCGGGGTTGACCGGCGCATCATCCGTCACCAGCCAGACGCGAACAATCTGATCGCGGTTATCCCCTTGCGCAATCCGGATCTGTCGCAGGTAGAACAGCGACTGCTGGCATTGTTTGTCACAAGCCGCAGGTGCGGCCATCACCATCAACCAATAGCCCTCAAGGCGCTTGAGGTCGTAGGACTTGCCGTCCAGCGTCTTGAGGCCCAGGTCGAACGGGATGGGCCGCTGCGGCTCCACCAGACTGCCGTAAGGTGGCTTGCCTGAGGGATGCACGACATAAAACAAGAAAAACGCAGCCACAATGGGTGCAGCAGCCATCGCCAGCAGTACCCAGAGCGTGAGCATGGAGCGCGGCTTACGCACCGGAGGCTGGCTTGGAGAATTCGAACTGGATGTCAAAGGTGGGCTCACAATCGGGCGTCGAAACGGTCAAAGCATGCGCGGCGTTGCAGATTCAGTTGAACCGCTCATTTCCTTCATCTTGCGCAAACGCCGATACACAAAATAAAGCAACAGAATTGCGCCCGTAGCGCTCATGCCAAACCACTGCGCAGCATAACCATAGTTGGTACTGATCCCCGTATTCGCCGCTGGCCATTGCCTGCCGAGGCCATCCTGAAAGTCTTCGCCCGACTGGCGCAAGACATAGGGCAAAAGGGTGATGTGATGGTAGGCAGCGTACTTCTGCAGGTTCACATTTTGCCGGACGGTGGCGCCTGGCGGGTCAGAAAAGAAAGAAAACCATTCTGACGGCGGCGGCGCAATAAGTCCATCGACTGTGGTCAATCCTTGCGGCGTTTCATAGGGTGCGATCAGGTCCATCGCCTGGAAATTACGTGGAATCCAACCGCGCAGAATCATGACGTACCTGTCACTTCCCGTCAGCTTCAGCGGGGTCATGACCCAGAAGCCCGTTTGTTCATTCTGCTGGCGATTCTGCAAATAAATCGTCAAATTTTTCGCATATATACCTTTTGCCAGCGCACGCCGCCAAATATCCCTGTGTAACCGGATATCCGCCTGCCCGATCACCATGGGATTTGCCCTCTCCCGCTGCGCCATCTGCAGGTGCAATGCCTTCTTTTCATGCGCCCGTCCGAGCTGCCAAAATCCGAGCGACATCGTCAGGCCGATCACGAGCAAGCCCAGAATGACGATCAGCCATTCCCTGGGACCAAATACCTTCATGGGCCTCGCCACCCGGGATTCTGATGTAATCTGCTCACTCATTTGCACAGGCTCGCACCATGAAAATTCTGATCCCCATCGCCTTCTTGCTCATCATTGCAAGCCTGTTTTCCGGCCTGTTCTTTGTGATGAAGGATAAGGGTAAGAGCAATCGCGCCGTGTATGCACTGACTTTCCGGGTCGGATTCTCCGTGCTACTGTTCCTGATTCTGATCATCAGCTACAAAATGGGCTGGATTCACCCACACAATGTGGGACAGTGAGCCTGAAGTAAAAATGCGCCGCATCTGCGGCGCATTTTTTGCCCTGGTCGCAATCAGAGCCAGTAAACCAGCACATACAACAACAGCCAGACCACATCGACAAAGTGCCAGTACCAAGCGGCGCCCTCAAAGGCAAAGTGGTGCTCTGCCGTGAAGTTTCCTTTGATCATGCGGAACAGCACGACAGACAACATGGTGGCACCGAGAAACACGTGAAAACCGTGAAAACCAGTCAGCATGAAAAACGTCGATCCGTAGATGCCGGATGTCAGCTTCACCCCTTCAACGGTGTAGGCGTGGTGATACTCGTAGCCCTGCATGAACAGGAACACAAACCCGAGCGCAATGGAGAGCGCCAGCCAGAAGATCGCCTTGCTTCGATGGGCCGCGCGAAGTGCATGGTGGGCGATAGTCAAGGTCACGCCTGAACTCAACAGCAGGGCCGTGTTGATGGTCGGAATCGGCCATGGACCAAGGGCCTCGGAGACGGAGGGGATCAGTCCAGCAGGGCCGGTGGAAGGCCACGTCCCAGCAAAGCTCGGCCACAGAATTTTGCTGTGGAGCGCCGAAAGGTCAGGCAGAGAAAATTCGCGCGAGTAGTACAGCGCGCCGAAGAACGACGCAAAGAACATCACCTCGGAGAAAAT
>JBAUTC010000022.1:0-4829 GCA_049582025.1 Thiomonas sp. | reverse complement strand
GCATGATGGGGGGGGGCATCGTACCGGCACCGCCGGTCGAAAATTCTGTTCCGCCTGAGGTTGATGCGTCCCGCGCCAATGCATTGCTCGGCTATATACAGCAGCAGGGACTGTCGTGTCTGCAATGCCACAGTATTGCGGGCGGCGGATTTGGCCCGTCGTTCGCCGTGATCGCCGCGAGCATGGGGCCCGGTGCACAGGGCCGTCTGGTGCAGCACATTACCCAGGGGTTCGGTCGTATGCCGGGCGGACTGGCAAGCTCTGCGCAGGCGCAACGGCTTGCGGCGTTGATCGACGCGCTCGGCACGCGATAGTCGTGTTGTCCGCGCTCAGGCATGCCCGGCAGCCTGCATATGGGGACGCAACACGGTATGGCACTGCGCGCACTTGTAGAAGAACTGGCGCGCCTCCGTGGGCATGGTCTCCAGCTTGACGAAACCGCGGTGTGGGCAGGTCAGCGCAGATTGGAGGATGCCTGTGTTCATGGGTGGTTCACCGTTGCAGGCCGATGCTCCGGCAATGGTTCTGAGGTAGACGGAGGACCGGGAGGTCCGGCGCCGGGTACGTCAAAGATTAAGCGCTGCTGGCGTTCGTATGTGAATCCGGCGTTCCCAACCGGGCCTTGCCGTTCTCCTCAGAGACTTCCACCCCTTCTTGGGACATTACGCCGCAGTCCACGCGCGTTGCACTAAGTCTCAAGCGATATCCGCGATCACCGAGGTGTTCTTACGGCACGCTGAATTCTTCCCAGTCGTTGCTGGGCATTGGCGGAGTCTTGCACCAATTTGTTGCGAGCCCACAACGGTGTAACACGTCGATACCAAGAAGGACCGCGTGTGCTCGGAAAATTTTGAGCCTTCGCAACATGCGTCTAGGAGACGTGAATGCCGGAAATCTACGAAAAGACGCCAGCGGGCCGTCAGGCGCTCAGCACGCGGCAGCCACTTCTGGACCGGCCCGTTCGCACCCTGCTCCTTCTGGTCGATGGTCGCAAGAGCGACGCCGAGCTGCTCGACCTGCTTTCCAGCCAGGATCTCGGAACCAAGGCATTTGAAACGCTGCATGAATTAGGGCTGATTGCACCGTGTTCGCAGATGGTCGATGAGCCGACGCCTGTAGTGTTGGACGAACAGCCGGAGCCTTCTGCCGCGCCAAAAAACCCGGAGAAGGGTCGGTCATTGTGGGCGCAGTTGAGCGGCAGTGTGCTCAATGTCCTGCAAATGGGAACCATGACGCCGCGCGAGCGCGTGGCCGGACTTGCCGAAGTGATCAAGTGCGCCGTCGTTGCAGACCCGACGTTCGTGGAGTGGCTGGAAAACAATCTGGACGCCGTTGTTGCCGGTGACGCCACAGCAGAGGCACAAATGGTGAAAAGAACCGAAGCCTTGCATGAAAAGATTGAAATTTCCGATCGCGTCGAGCGGCGGAATCCGCCCTATCAGGACTTCGGCTGGACGATGGGCAAGGTCGTGGAGTCGCTGCTTGGCTATGGGCACTTCCTGCGTGGGGAGGCCCTTGCGCTGGGCATGATTCTCGCCACGGATATTGGCGTGATTCAGGGTACGCTGAGCGAATCGGCTGCATTGCGTGTACTGACACTGCTCAAGCGCTCCGGTCTGCCCACCCGGGTGCCGCGCACGTCTGCCGCACGTTGGCTCCAATCCCTGCCGCTCGACAACACTGGCGCTGTGCGGCAATTGGACTGTGTCCTCATCAAGGATATTGGCGAGCCTCTGTCAATGGCCGTATCACGCTCGATTGTTGTAGAGGCTCTAGAGCGCGCGGGCGCCCTGGTCGGCTGATTCGCGACGGGCTTCGACTCTGGTCTGACTGACGCGTCGGTCGATCAACATGCGCATGCCAAGGGCGGGATATGCGTCGCGCACTGCGCCCATCCGCTCAGACCGACGTGCCGCCACTGTCGATCAACCCTTGAGACTGCAGCGGCCCTGCTCGCGGATCAGCGGAATGGAACTCTAGGAAACCGAGATCGACTCAGGAAGCCTCCAGTCTCGCTCGCCTGATAATTGAACATCGGTACACGACGCGAAATACTCGATGCATCGCAGCTCATCAATCGGTGGACTGTGAAAATACCCCTGGAATATGTCGCAGCCCATCGCTTCGAGCGCGCGACGCTGCTCGATCGTTTCGACGAACTCGGCGATGATCTCCACGTCGCGCGCCCTCCCGAGCGTGACGATGGTGCGGATGATGTCGGCATTGGTCGGGTTGTTGAGCAGGTCGCGGGTCAGCGAACCGTCGATCTTGATCGCGTGCACGTTGAACCGTCTGAGGTACAGCAGCGACGACGACCCCATGCCGAAATCGTCGATCGCAAGCCGTACACCGGTCCGCTCAAGTTCGTTGAGCACCTGCTCGACAACCGGATCGTCAGGCAAGGCGACCGTTTCTGTGATCTCCAGCTCGAGTTCGTCGGGCGACAGGCCGTACTTGCGCAGGCAGCGCTCGATATGCTGGACCAACGACGGGTCGGTCAGCTGGATTGGCGACACGTTGACCGCCATGGTCAGTTTCCGGTAGCCGGCGGCATTCCACCTCGCCTTTGCCGCACAGCTCCTATCGAGAATCCAGGCGCCGAGACGCGCCATGTCGTTCCCCTCCTCTGCCAACCTGACCGCGACGGACGGTGACACCGGGCCATAGCGCGGATGGGTCCAGCGCAGCAGCGCCTCGGCGCCGACCGGACGTCCCTCACGGTCATGCTTGGGCTGGTAGGCCAGCCACAGCGCGTCGTGTGCCAGCGCCACGCGAAGATCGTCGAGCAGCCCGCGTGCGATCAGGCGTACCTGATCATGCAATGCCGAAGTCGCCTGGGCCGGTATTCCGCTGCGAAGGATGGCACGCGTGGCGGTGTCGAAGATCTGCGACCTGCGCTGTTGGTTGAGGAATTCGGCGCGCCGGACGAAGGGCAGGTAGCACGCCGTGGCGATTCCCACCTCGACGAGCTGCAGCGCGACGCCGCGCCAGGAGCCGGTGAGCATCCATCCCGAGAGCAGCGCAGGCGTGGTCCAGGCGAAGGTGGTGCCCTGCATGTGCACCACACCCGCCTGCGCCGCGCCGACCACCAGCAGGGTCAGCAGTACCGGCACGCCGATGAAGGGCAGCAGAAATGTCGGGTTGAGCACAAGGGGCAGGCCATACAGCAGAATGTCATTGATGTTGAACAGCGAGGGGATCAGGGCGAGCTTGGCGATCTGGCGCTGCCCGCTGTCGCGGGCCGCGATGGCGATCGCGATCAGCAGCCCCAGGGTGGCCCCCGAGCCGCCGAGGAGGATGAAGCCGTCGAACATCGGCCGCCACGCCAGCGCGTCGCCGTAGGGCGCACCGACTGGCCCGAACAGATCGGGCGATGCGTAGGCGTCCATCGCGAGGCCACCGTGGATGCCGATGAACCAGAAAATCTGGTTGATCAGAGCTGCGGCGATGCTGAGGATCCAGACGCCAATGCCCCGCGCCTGCGCCCACACGGCCAGCGGCGCCAGGGGGTGCGCCGGAAGCGAGGGCAGCAGGGCAAACAGATGGGCCGCGCCGAACATCATCAGTCCGACAGAGATCATCGCCGGGCTCAGACGCAGTGCGTTGTACAGAGGCGCCTCGGTGTCGTAGGGCAGGCGGATGAAATTCAGCCCCGGCCAGTGCGCGGCGCGGCGCAGCAGTTCGGCGGATGCCAGACCGATGATGATCCCCATGAGCATGCTGCCGAAACCGAAGTTCACTGCCCCCTGTGTGAGGACCGCCGAGACCAGAACGAAATTGACGATGGCACTCACCGCGATCATCAGGGGAGGTGGGTGGCCGCCGCGATGCGACGACGGCAGCCGCTCGGCGAGCTGGACCGCCACCATGGCGGCGAGGGCGACGCCGAAGATGCCCAGGAATGCGGCGATGGCAGGGTTCAGGCTCGCTTGCCAGGTGCTGCCGAAGATGCGGGCCATCAAACGCTGATAGCCAGGCAGCGGAAACGATTTCGCAAGCAGGGCGAGCACGCGCAGGAAGGTCAGCGGCAGAAGGACGACGAATCCATCGCGGATCGACATCAGCCAGAAGTGGACGCGCTGGACCACTCTCACCCCTCTCAGGTGCATGCCTTCAGACGCGGAAGAACTCCTTCGTCACGAGGCCTTTTATTGTATTAGGGCACCCATTATGGATGAAATGCTACCCAGCAGAAAGTCGCGTGAAGGCAACGGCTGTGGAGCTGGTCCGCGCGCGACACGGTGGCCTGCGTGGTGCGGGCGAGCATGACCCCCTTGCTGCGCGGCGAGCGAGATGCCTAAAAGCCGTGTCGGCCCGCGCACCCCAGATAAGCGGAAAGAGAGAGTGGGGTTATCGGTAAGAACTGTGGAGCTCAACCGCTGAGTCGTCGACCATCCGTCCGGCGATGTCCCTGTCCTCGGGCTCCAGCTGAAACATTGGTTCGCCTTCAGAGAGCAGGTCAGAAGCGGGGCTGTCCATCTGCGCCCATCTCAGCCTTATACGCGCTCGATGGCCAGCGCGATGCCCTGGCCGACGCCGATGCACATCGTCGCCAGCGCGTAGCGGCCACCGCTGCGCTCAAGATGGTTCAGCGCGGTGGTGACCAGGCGCGCGCCGCTGGCGCCCAGCGGATGGCCGAGGGCGATGGCACCGCCGTTCCGATTGACACGGGGGTCGTCATCGGCAATACCGAGCTGGCGAAGCACGGCCAAGCCCTGCGCGGCAAAGGCCTCATTGAGCTCGATCACGTCGAATTGACTCAGGTTCATGCCCAGAAGCTCGAGCAACTTGCGCGTGGCCGGCGCCGGGCCGATCCCCATGATGCGCGG
>JBAUTC010000021.1:0-6250 GCA_049582025.1 Thiomonas sp. | reverse complement strand
CCGCCCAGTTGCGTGGCATGCGGGTGCGGGGTGGGCGGCTGATCGGCTGAGGCCGGGCCCGCAAAGGGTTGTCGCATTTTCTTATATGCCGAGCGCGTTTCTTGCTTGAGGATGGAGAACGTTCACGCGGCGAAGGCATGAAGCGCCGCGGCCTTTTCTCTTTCTTTGTCAGGGAGTCTGTCATGCGTGCATCCTTCTCGTTCAATCTTCTGTTCGCGGCGCTGATCACGGCGCTCGGTGCCTCGGCGCAGGCAGCGGAACAGCGTGTGCTCATCGGCGTGGCGGTGCCGCTGTCGGGCCCCTTGGCCGCGAGTGGGCAGGACGCAGTCAACGGCGTGCAGATGGCGCTGAACCAGCTCAATGCCGAGCACGCGCGCATTGGCGGCAAGCCGGTGCTTTGGGCGATGGATGCGGAGGATGACCAGGGCCTGCCCACGCAGGCCACGCTGGTGGCGCAGAAGCTGGTGGACGAGGGCGTGAGTGGTGTGGTCGGACACCAGACCTCGGGCTGCACTTTCCCTGCGGCGCGCATCTACAGCCAGGCAGGCATTCCGCAGATCACGCCCTCGTCCACCGCGCCCAAGATCGCGGAGCAGGGCTACGCCACCTTTTTCCGCATGATCGCCAATGACAACGCACTGGGCGCCGGTCTGGCCGAGTATGCGCACAACACCCTCAAGGTAAAGCGGGTTGCGGTGATTGACGACCGCACCGCGTATGGACAAGGGCTGGCGGACGTGTTCACCGCGACGGCGAAAAAACTCGGCATGACGGTGGTCGCTCGCGAGTTCACCGACGACAAGGCGAGTGATTTTTCCGCCATTCTCACCCGCATCAAGGGGGATTCACCGCGGGTGATTTTCTATGGCGGCATGTACAGCCAGGCCGGGCCGCTGGTGCGGCAGATGCGCCAGGTCGGCATGGACGCGCGGCTGATGGGGGGCGACGGAATTTGCGCGCCCATCATGGCCAAGGTGGCGGGCGACGCAGTCAACGGAACCATCTGCGCCCAGGGCGGTGCGCCGCTGAGCGACCTGCCCAAGGGCAAGGAATGGAAGGCGCGCTACGACGCCGAGTTCGGTGCTGCCGCGTTCCAGCTGTACTCACCCAACGCCTACGACGCGGCCATGGTCCTGGCGCACGCCATGATGAAGGCGGGCTCCAGCAAGCCCGGGGTCTACCTGAAAGACATCCGCCACATCGACTATGACGGCGTCACCGACAGCAACATCCACTTCACCGCGACCGGCGAACTGGCCAGCCCCTCCATCACCCTGTCCGAGTTCAAACATGGCGTGAAGGTGCCGCTTGCAGTGGAACGGGTGAAGTAGGCGGATGCGGCAGGCATCCCGGAGTTGGCTGGGTTCGGCGCTGTTAGCATGATTCGACAGAATCCGCAGTGAAAACATGGTGGGAATTTGAGGGATGCTTGAACAACTCATAAAAGGCTATTTGGTGACCAGTGCCAAGGCCGATCCGGCGAAATTCGATCAGCCTGATCTTGCGGTGGCGGATCTTGGACTCGATTCTTTGACCATGGTCGAGATGCTGTTTGAAATCGAGGATCGCTTCGGCTTTCAGATCGCCGACCCGATGAGCTTCCAGACAATGCGTTACAGCGAGATGGTCGCCTCGATCGAGACGGAGGTTCGGGCGCACAACAATGGGGAACTGCCGCAGATCGACGCGTTGGATTCGGCTGCCCGCTCTCAATGAGTCCGGTGCTGATCACCGGCATGGGCATGTTGTCACCATTGGGGCGTGACAGCCAGTCCAGCTTTGACGCGGCACTTGCGGCGCGCAGTGCCATCTGCCGGGTGCCGGATTCCTTGAGCGCCGGTCTGCCCGATCTGCTGATGGCGCCTGCAGCTGCCGAACCTGCCCCCCTGCTTGACAGGGAATATGCCGGCCTGGATCGTGCAGCGCAGCTTGGCCTGGTGGCAGCACAGCAGGCCATGGCGGATGCCGGGATCGCCGAACAGCCACAGGATGCCGAGCGCTTTGGCGTGTATGTCGGCATCGGTTTTTCTGGTGCGCACACCCTTGATGCGATGTTCGCCCGTTACTACTCCGCGCTGTACGGCAGCGAGCAGTCGCGCAAACGCGCTGCGGTCGTGCACCCGCTTTCCGTGCCGCGCATGATGGCCAATGCGGTGCACGCAGCAGTGTCCATGCATTACGGCTTGCGCGGCATGGGCAACACCTATTCGGTCGCCTGCGCCTCCTCGGCGGTGGCGGCGGGAGAGGCTTTGCGTGCGATCCGGCACGGATACCTCGATGCTGCCCTTGTGATCGGCGCCGAGTCCATGCTCACGCAAGGCTCTTTCGTGGCATGGAACGCCCTGCGCGTGATGGCGCGGGTGCATGCAGACGATCCTGCAGCAAGTTGCCGCCCCTTCGACCGCGACCGTAGCGGCTTCGTTCTGGGCGAGGGCGCTGCCGCCTTGGTCCTGGAGAGCGCTACGCGGGCGCGCGGTCGTGGCGTGCCGGCGCACGCCGAGCTTGCGGGTTATGGCGCGAGCAGCGATGCACACCATCTCACCGCGCCCTCGATGCAGGGGCAGGTCTCGGCCATGCGCCAGGCGCTTGCCGACGCGGGGCTGGAGCCCTCCCAGATCCGCTATCTCAATGCCCATGGCACCGCCACCGACACTGGGGACGTCACCGAATCCCAGGCGATACTCGACGTCTTTGCCACCGCTGCCGACTCCCTGGCAGTGAGTTCGACCAAGGCCGTGCATGGGCACCTGATCGGCGCGGGCGGAGCAATGGAACTGGCATTGTCCGTCTTGGCGCTGAACAGCGGCTGGGCGCCGCCGACGGCGCATCTGCAGCATCCGGATCCGCGCTGCCCGCTTGATTACCTGCCGCTGAAGGCCCGCGAAATCGGGCGGGCCGAGGCGGTGATGTCGAACTCGTTCGCTTTTGGCGGCAGCAACGCCAGCCTGATCGCACGGCGCGTGCGCAACTGATTCGGAGCCACGCAATGGCGATCTCGAATTCGGGTGACGCTTCTCCTGGCGCAATCGAATTGGCCCGGAGTACTCTGCGGTTGTTTTTCCGGCATGGCTGGTTCAAGGCCATCGGAACGACGGCGTCGACCTGGATTTTTTTTATCGGGTATTTCTACCTACTTCAGCATCCCCGCATACCGGCGACCGTCATGCCCATGACGTCGGTCGACCGCTGGATCGGGCTGCAGCCCTGGACCCTGCCGTTCTATTTGTCGCTCTGGGTGTACGTCTCCCTCCCCGCCGCCTTGATGTCGTCGCGGCGCGAGGTCGTGGCCTATGGTTTGCGGATTGGCACGCTGTGCGTCATTGGTCTGGGCATTTTCTATCTCTGGCCGACGGCGGTGCCGACCGACCACGTGGACTGGGCCCTGCACCCGAGTTTCGACATCCTGCGTGGAAAGGATGCCTCGGGCAACGCCTGCCCGTCGCTGCATGTGGCCACGGCGGTATTCACCGCGCTTTGGCTGGACTGGATGGCTCCCAAACTCGGTTTCGGCAAACGCCTGCGCAGTTGCAACGTGTTGTGGTGCGCGCTGATCGTGTTTTCCACCATGGCGACCAAGCAGCATGTGCTGGTGGACGTGATTTTCGGCGCGGCATTGGGCGTCGCAGTGGCCTGGGCAACAAGACCGCGAGCGCGTTTCCGGCAGGCGCGGCCCTCTGACTCGGCAGGCCGATGATGCAACCGCCTTTGACCTATCCCATTGAACTCGACGCGCTCGCCATCGAGCAGGTGCTGCCGCATCGCGGTGAAATCCTGTGCGTCAAGCGACTTGTTGTCCTGGGGTTCAATCACTACGTCGGATATGCGGTGTGGACCGATGATCTGCCCATTCTTCAAGGGCACTTTCCAGGCATG
Organism: Thiomonas sp.; assembly: GCA_049582025.1. Taxonomy (GTDB): domain Bacteria; phylum Pseudomonadota; class Gammaproteobacteria; order Burkholderiales; family Burkholderiaceae_C; genus Thiomonas. The sequence goes on along the minus strand of JBAUTC010000021.1, from coordinate 2,377 downwards.
CCCATGGTGCCCGGTGTGTTGCTGCTGGAAGCGGTGGCGCAGGTCGCCGGCGCGGGAATGCTCGTCGGCGACGATCTCGCGCGCGGTATGCGCGACAGCCATGTGGGCGTGCTGGCGGGCGTGCGCAAATGCAGCTTCAAGCGGCCGGTTCTTGCAAATGAAACGGTCAAGATCGAGGCGCGATCCAGGCAGATGTCCCCGACTGCAGCCTTCATCACGGGGCAATTGTGGATCGACGCCGAAGAAGTCGCCTATGTCGAGATCCTCGTGATCAACACCCCGCGCGAAGCACTCGCCGCCACCCTGGACGCGCCCATGCCCAGGTCTTCTGCTTGGCCTGACGGTTCATCGTGACATCACCCACATGGCTGATCCCGTCCCGCACCACGTCGATGCAGCCGCCATATCGCCATATGGCGTGCACCGAGTGGTCTCGCCAAAGCTCAGAATCCGTCGGTGGACGTGAACAGTCCCACCCGCAAATCCTTGGCGGTGTAGATTTCGCGGCCATCGACCAGCATGGTGCCGTCGCCGATGCCCATGACCAGACGGCTGTTGATCACCCGCTTCAAGTCGATGCGGTACTGCACCAGCTTGGCCGTGGGCAGCACCTGTCCGGTGAACTTCACTTCGCCCACACCCAGCGCGCGACCGCGGCCGAGACCGCCTACCCAGCCGAGGTAGAAGCCGACGAGTTGCCACATGGCATCCAGCCCCAGACAGCCGGGCATCACCGGGTCGCCCTGGAAATGCACACCGAAAAACCACAGATCCGGATGGATGTCGAGTTCGGCCAGCATCTCGCCCTTGCCGTAGGTGCCGCCTTCTTCGGAGATCAGGGTGATGCGGTCCATCATCAGCATTTCGCGCAGGGGGAGTTGCGCGTTGCCGGGGCCGAACAGGTGGCCCTCGCCGCAGGCGATGAGTTCTTCTTTGCTGTAGGCGGATTGTCGAGTCATGGGGGGAAAGTCGCAGAACAATCCACGAATGTTAGCGGCAGGCCGCCGCACTGCTAAAGTTTGATCATGATCGGACGACTGCACGGCACCCTGCTCGACAAATCCCCCCCACAGCTCCTTCTCGACGTCGGCGGCGTGGGCTATGAGGTCGATGTGCCCATGAGCACCCTGTACGACCTACCCTCCGTGGGGCAGAACGTCACCTTGTTGATCCACACCGTCATCCGCGAAGACGCGCATCTGCTCTACGGTTTTGCGACCGCGGGCGAGCGCACCACCTTTCGCGAACTGCTCAAGATCAGCGGCATCGGTCCGCGTATCGCCCTGGCGGTGCTTTCGGGTCTGAGCGCGGCCGAGATTGCGCAAGCCGTAACCCAGCAGGACACCGCCCGCTTCACCCGCGTGCCCGGCATCGGCAAGAAGACCGCCGAGCGTCTGCTGCTCGAACTCAAGGGCAAACTGGGGGCCGATCTGGGGGCGGGCGCCTCTGCTGTTGCCGCGGGCAGCGCCTCCGACGTGCTGCAGGCGCTGATCGCTCTGGGCTATTCCGAGCGCGAAGCTGCCGCCGCGGTCAAATCGCTGCCGGACGGCTGCAGCGTGGACGACGGCATCCGCCAGGCGCTCAAGAGTCTCGCGCGCTAGGCGTCTGCCGGTCCTGATGGCTGTGGTTTTGCCATAGCCGCCAGATGTATCGTTTATCGCCAATTTTGTATCTATTGAAACAAAACATGTCAAAAACGTGCTTGGTCACGGAACCGACATCTGCCCTGTCAAGAATCCCTGCCATTGCGTGATCCAAGGCACATGCGCCTGCACGCGATCGTTCGTTCACAACATTCAGGGAGTTTCATCATGTTGCGCAAAACCCTTCTCGCCACGTCAGTTGCCATGGCCGCCGTGGCTGTAGCCGCGTGCGGCGGTGGCTCCGGCGTGGCCGCCACCGTGCCCGGCACGAGCTACACGGCCGCGCGCGCCTTGCAGACCGCCACCCCGATCAAGCACGTGGTCGTCCTCTATCAGGAAAACGTGTCCTTCGACCACTACTTCGCCACTTACCCCAATGCGACCAACCCGACGGCTGAGCCCGCGTTCACCGCAAAGGCTGGCACGCCGTCGGTGAACAACCTGGTGAGCGCGAACCTGCTCACTGGCAACCCCAACTTCACCAACACCGCCAACGGCACCGACGCCGCCGAGCCCTTCCGTCTCGACCGCACGCAGGCCGCCACTGCCGATCAGAACCACGCCTATACCGCCGAACAGCAGGCTTACGACAACGGCGCGGCCGACCTCTTTCCAAAATACACCGGGAAAGGCACGACGGGCGGCGCTGGGTCTTTCGGCACCAAGGGTCAGGTGATGGGCTATTACGACGGCAACACAGTTGGCGCGCTGTGGAACTACGCGCAGTCCTTCGC
>JBAUTC010000020.1:0-3759 GCA_049582025.1 Thiomonas sp. | reverse complement strand
GCGGTGATGACCCCGCTGGCCGACAAGCTAGGCGCTGCCATGGGCGCCAGCCGCGCCGCGGTAGACGCGGGCTATGCGCCGAATGACTGGCAGGTGGGCCAGACCGGCAAGATCGTCGCCCCGCAGTTGTATGTCGCAGTCGGCATTTCCGGCGCCATTCAACACTTGGCCGGAATGAAGGACAGCAAGGTCATCGTCGCCATCAACAAGGACGAGGAAGCGCCGATCTTTGGCGTGGCGGATTACGGCCTGGTTGCCGATCTGTTCACAGCCGTGCCGGAAATGGTCAAGCAGATTTGAGGCGTTCCAACCCGTTCGCAGCACCCAAGGCCGCGCAGACGGCCGCAACCCATAAACCCAAGCCGGAGACCCGCATGAGCTACACCGCCCCCGTCCGCGACATGATGTTCGACCTGGAACATCTCGCGGGCCTGGAGTCCATCTCCCAACTGCCAGGATTCGAGGACGCCACACCCGACACCGCGCGTGCCGTGCTGGAGGAATGCGCCAAGTTCAACCAGGACGTTGTCGCTCCGCTCAATCGCACCGGTGACCTGCAGCCCAGCAGCTGGAGCAATGGTGAGGTGACCACCACACCCGGTTTCACGCAGGCGTTCAAGCAGTTTGCTGCAGGAGGCTGGCAGGGCTTGCAGCATCCCGCGGAGTTCGATGGTCAAGGCCTGCCCAAAAGCATTTCCGCGGCATGTACCGAAATGCTCAACAGTGCGAATCTGAGCTTCGCGCTGTGTCCGCTGCTGTCGGATGGCGCCATCGAGGCCCTGCTGACCGCGGGCAGCGACGATCAGAAACAGCGTTTCATCCCCAGGCTGATCTCTGGCGAGTGGACTGGCACCATGAACCTCACCGAGCCGCAGGCGGGTTCCGATTTGGCGCTGGTGCGCAGTCGTGCGGAGCCGCAGGCCGACGGAACCTACCGCATTTACGGCCAGAAAATTTTCATCACGTATGGCGAACACGACATGGCGGACAACATCGTTCACCTCGTGCTTGCGCGTTTACCGGACGCCCCCGCGGGGGTAAAGGGCATTTCGCTGTTCATCGTGCCCAAGTTGTTGGACGACGGTCGCCGCAATGACGTGTGGTGCGCGTCCATCGAGCACAAGCTGGGCATCAAGGCCAGCCCGACGTCCGTGCTGGTGTATGGAGACGGCAAGGGCGATGTGGGGGAGGGGGCGCTTGGTGAATTGATCGGCGAGCCCAACCGCGGCCTCGAATACATGTTCATCATGATGAACGCCGCGCGCTATGCCGTTGGCCTGCAGGGTGTCGCCGTGGCGGAGGCGGCTTATCAAAAGGCGGCGGCCTACGCCAAAGACCGTGTGCAGTCGCGCCCGGTCGACGGCAGCGCGGCGCAGTCGGTCGCCATCATCCATCACCCGGATGTGCGCCGCATGCTCATGACCATGCGTGCGCTGACCGAGGGCGCGCGCGCACTGGCGCTGGTCGCCGCCAGTCTGCATGACGTCGGCCGTGCCCACGCGGACGCGCATCAGCGCGCCGCGCATGAGGCGGCGTATGAATTTCTCGTGCCGCTGGTCAAGGGGTTTTCCACCGAGATGAGCATCGAGGTGACCAGCCTGGGCGTGCAGGTGCACGGTGGCATGGGCTTCATCGAAGAAACCGGCGCGGCGCAGTTTTACCGCGATGCGCGCATCCTCACCATTTACGAGGGCACGACCGCTATCCAGGCCAACGATCTGGTGGGCCGAAAGACCGTACGCGACGCTGGCAGCCTGGCGATGAACTTCGCGGGCCGCGTGAGCACAACTGAAGATGCGCTCAAGGCGACGGGCGATGCACAAGCCGTAGCCATGGCCGGACGGCTGGGTCAGGCGCGGGAAGCATATGCCCAGGTCGTGGCCTTCATGGCCGCGCATGGCAAGAGCGACCCGAACGCCGCCTATGCCGGAAGCGTGTCTTACCTCATGCTCGCAGGCACGCTGCTGGCCGGATGGCAGTTGGCGCAAAGCTGGATCGCGACGGCCCAGCTGGGCGCTGACGAAGCCGTTTTCGCGCAGGCCAAGCGTGCCACTGCGGCGTTCTATTGCGCCCATATCCTGCCGCGTTGCGGCGCGTTGCGTGATGCGGTGCTGCAAGGTGCCGACAGCACCATGGCGCTCCCCGTGGAGGATTTTTGATCATGTCCCTGCCACCAGCCCTCTCGAAGCTGCGCCTGCCGGCCATCGGATCGCCCCTGTTCATCATTTCAAACCCCAAGCTGGTGATTGCCCAATGCACGGCGGGCATCGTCGGCAGCTTTCCGGCGCTCAACGCACGGCCCGCGTCGCAACTCGACGAGTGGTTGGCGGAAATCACCGAGGCGCTGGCCGCCTGGGACAAGGCGCACCCCGACCAGCCTGCCGCGCCGTTTGCGGTGAACCAGATCGTCCACCGCAGCAACGACCGTCTGGAGCAGGACATGATGCTCTGCGCGAAGTACCGCGTGCCCATCGTCATCACCTCGCTGGGCGCCCGACCCGAAGTGAACCAGGGTGTGCACTCCTGGGGCGGCATCGTGCTGCATGATGTCATCAATCAGACCTTTGCGCACAAGGCCGTAGAGAAGGGCGCAGACGGCCTGATCCTGGTCGCCACCGGCGCGGGTGGACATGCAGGAACGCAGTCTCCTTTTGCTCTGGTGCAGGAAACCCGGATGTGGTTCGACGGTCCCGTCGTGTTGTCCGGGGCGATTGCCAGCGGCAACGCGATCCTGGCAGCGCAGGCCATGGGCGCGGATCTGGCTTACATCGGCAGCGCATTCATCGCGACCGACGAGGCGCGCGCCATGGACGCGTACAAGCAGATGATCGTGGGCAGCAGCGCGCAGGACATCGTGTACTCCAATCTGTTCACCGGTGTTCACGGCAATTACCTGCGCGGCTCAATCGCTGCCGCGGGTATGGACCCGGACCGCCTGCCAGAGGGCGATCCGAGCAAGATGGATTTCGCCGCCGCCATTGGTGGCGCCAAGGCCTGGAAAGACATCTGGGGTTGCGGCCAAGGCATTGGTGTGATCGACCAGATTCGCCCTGCGGCAGACTTGGTGGAACAGTTCCGCTGCGACTATCAGCTCGCGCGCCAGCGGGTGTGCGCCTCCTGACGCAGGACTATGGTGTCCGCACGAGGATGGTTCGGAGTTCAGTCATGCACGTACGCCCGTGGTGGATGCTCGTCTCGGCGCTTTGCGGCGATTTCTTTGCCAGGGCCGAACATTTGTTCGCCAACACAATCGCCCGGCAAGGTTCAAGCGCACCCTGTTCAGCTTGATGGAAGACTGGTTGGCGCGGTGGCAGACGTCGATGCATCGGCTGTGAGCTGTTGCTCAGACAGCAACTGATCCAGCGTCCAGTCACGCTCGTCGTCACTGAGCATGTGACCGAGCAGGGCGGAGGTGTGGGCTGCGTGTCTTTTGTCGAGCAAGAGGACGTCGATCAGCGGCCCCAGCGGCGTGGCGTGCGGGTCGCACAGCAGTGCCCAACGTGAGGGTCCGCGGTTTTTTGCCGCCACCCGTCCGGCCCAGCCCAGCTGCTCAAGAACGGTGAGGAGCTCCTGCAATTGCAGCGGGTCGATGCGCAATCGTTTCGATAATTCTGCAGCCTGAAGGCCGCAGTCCGGTGCTTCGCGGGCCTGATGGAGCAGTTTGAGGACATGCACGGCACTGAGGAACGCTGCACCGGCATAGCCATCGAGCCGGATGGCGCGAACGCGCAGCGAAGGCAAATAGGCCGCAATCATGGC
>JBAUTC010000019.1:0-2876 GCA_049582025.1 Thiomonas sp. | reverse complement strand
CGCAGCACCTTGGTGAGCACGCGGAAGTGGATGCCGTGGTGCGGGTTGCGGTCGAGCACGGCGTGCATGGCACGGTGGATGTGCAGCAGCATGCCGTTGTCGCGGCACCAGTTGGCCAGGCCGGTGTTGGCCGTCAGACCGCCGGTCAGGTAGTCGTGCATGATGATCGGTGCGCCGATTTCCTTGGCGAACTCGGCACGCTTGTACATCTCTTCGGGCGTGGGAGCGGTCACGTTCAGGTAGTGACCCTTGCGTTCGCCGGTTTCACGTTCGGCTTTCAGCGTGGCTTCTTGCACGAAGGCGAAACGGTCGCGCCAACGCATGAACGGCTGGCTGTTGACGTTCTCGTCGTCCTTGGTGAAGTCAAGGCCGCCGCGCAGGCACTCGTAGACGGCGCGGCCGTAGTTCTTGGCCGAAAGGCCGAGCTTGGGCTTGATGGTGCAGCCCAGCAGCGGACGGCCATACTTGTTCATCTTGTCGCGCTCGACTTGGATGCCGTTCGGCGGGCCGCCGCAGGTCTTGACGTAGGCAATCGGGAAACGCACGTCTTCCAGGCGCAGGGCGCGCAGGGCCTTGAAGCCGAACACGTTACCGACCAGCGAGGTCAGCACGTTGACCACGGAGCCTTCTTCGAACAGGTCGATGGGGTAGGCAACGAAGGCGTAGAAGCAGGTGTCGTCGCCGGGGACGTCTTCGATGCGATAGGCGCGACCCTTGTAGTAGTCGAGGTCGGTCAGCAGGTCGGTCCACACTGTGGTCCAGGTCCCGGTGGACGATTCGGCGGCCACGGCTGCGGCAACTTCTTCGCGGTCGACGCCCGGCTGGGGGGTGATCTTGAAGCACGCCAGAAGATCAGTGTCCTTGGGCTCGTAGTTGGGGGTCCAGTAAGTCTGCCGGTATTCCTTCACACCGGCGTTGTAGGTTTTCACTGCCATTGTTTACTCCTTCATTGACGCTTTGATTGAAAACGATTGAGGCAACCCCATTCGCATCGCCATGCCTTGGATTGCGCAGCGGATTGGGATCCAATCCATCCGGCAACCGGAATGCACCGCTGCGATGTTTCCCCGGATTTCCCGATGGACGGCGCCTCGCGCCTGCTCGATGCTGGCGGGAGCTTGGGGGCAGATGCGCCGCGCTTCGCGTCAATAGCCAGAGAACTATTGGCCTATCCGCTGGTCGCGCCACACCGCATCTGCCCCCCAAACCGCCTCGCCATCATTTCGCGGTCCACCAGAAAATCCAGGTGCAAATTCCGACCCCGAGGTATCAAGGCAGACGCAGTGTAGGACGGGCTATCGGTAATTGAAAATCACGTTTAATGACCGATGAATTCAGAAAAACTTTACGATGAGCCTTGCCCGATCAGCAGGCCGACTTTGCCCGCGCGTCGCTGCATCCGACCTGCCGCGACGGTACGATGACGCCATGCATGCACTCGACGCCCTGTCTGGTTCGACCACTGTGGTGGTCGATACCGCCGATCTGGATCTGGTCTCGCGCTGGAAGGCGCGCGATGCCACCACCAATCCCAGCCTCATCCTGAAAGCCGCGCGTGATGCGCGTTACGCCAGCCTCTTGCTGCGGGCCCAAGCGGATCCCGCAAGCAGCACCGAGGAGCGCATGGATCGCCTGCTGGTGGCGTTCGGGGTTGAAATCCTGCAGCGGGTGCCGGGCCGCGTGTCAACGGAGGTGGATGCGCGGTTGTCGTTCGATACCGCGGCCACGCTTGAGCGTGCGCGCCGCATCATCGCGCTCTATGCGGCGCAGGGTGTGCCACGCGAGCGTGTGCTCATCAAGATCGCTTCCACCTGGGAAGGGATTGCCGCCGCGCGCGTGCTGCAGATCGAGGGCATCGCCTGCAATCTCACCCTGTTGTTCAGCTTCGCGCAGGCGCGCGCCTGCGCCGCATCGCAGGTGCAGCTCATCTCGCCCTTCGTCGGGCGCATCACCGACTGGCACAAGCAGCAAGCGGGCACCAGCTGGGATGATGCGGCGATGCGCGGGCCGAATGATCCTGGCGTGCAGTCTTTGCTGCGAATCTGGCGCTATTACAAGCAACAGGGCGTGCACACCGAAGTCATGGGCGCGAGCTTTCGCAATATCGACCAGATCGCCGCGCTGGCGGGCTGCGATCTGCTGACCATCGCTCCAGCGCTGCTCGATGAACTGGCCGCCAGTCCCCGCCCCATGCCGCGCCAGCTCGATCCGTCGCAGCCCGGCGCGGTGCAGGACGCCACGCCTGCTGCGATCAACGAGGCCGACTTCCGCGAGGCGATGCAGGCCGATCGCATGGCGGCGGACAAGCTCGCCGAAGGCGTGCGCCTGTTCGCTGCCGACACCGACACCTTGCTACAGATGCTGTCCTGAAGCTGCAAACGCGCACCACATGCCGCCGAGACTCTTCGTTTCTTCTCCCCTGCGCGCGGGGCTGTTTGATTTGCCCGCCGCGGCAGCACGTCACGCGCAGGTGCTGCGCCTGCGTGCCGGTGCAGAACTGGTGCTGTTTGACGGCGCTGGCGGCGAATGGCAGGCGCGGCTGCATGCACCGCGGCAGGCGGAAATTCTCGAACACAGCGCAACCGAGCGCGAAACACCGCAACGCGTCCTCCTCGCCGTCGGCATGCCGGCGAACGAGCGCATGGACTGGCTGGTGGAAAAGGCGACCGAACTCGGTGTGGCCGCGATCCAGCCGCTGATCACCCAGCGCAGTGTGCTGCGCCTGGGCGGCGAGCGGGCGCAAAAGCGTGTGGAGCACTGGCAGGGCATCGCGGTTGCGGCCTGCGAACAATGCGGCCGCAACCGCCTGCCGGTGATCGCTCCCATCCGCAATCTGGCTGATTGGCTGGGCGATCTGCAAGCGTCGACGGCGCGGC
>JBAUTC010000018.1:0-3774 GCA_049582025.1 Thiomonas sp. | reverse complement strand
GTGCGAGCCGCTGCACCCGGCGAGTGAGCTGTACGGCTGCATTCCCACCGACACCCGCAAGCCGTTCGACGTGCGCGAAGTCATCGCCCGGCTGGTGGATGGCTCGGAATTCGACGAATTCAAGGCGCGTTTCGGTGCGACGCTGGTGTGCGGATTCGCCCACCTCCACGGCATGCCCGTGGGCATCCTCGCCAACAACGGCATCCTGTTCTCCGACAGCGCGGTCAAGGGTGCGCACTTCATCGAGCTGTGCTGCCAGCGCCGCATTCCGCTGGTGTTCCTGCAGAACATCACCGGCTTCATGGTGGGCCGCAAGGCGGAAAACGAAGGCATCGCCCGCCACGGCGCCAAGCTGGTCACCGCAGTGGCCTGCGCCGCTGTTCCGAAGTTCACCGTGATCATCGGCGGCTCGTTCGGCGCCGGAAACTACGGCATGTGCGGACGCGCCTACGGCCCGCGCCAGCTCTGGATGTGGCCCAACGCACGCATCAGCGTGATGGGCGGCGAGCAGGCGGCCAGCGTGCTGGCCACGGTCAAACGCGACGGCATCGCGGCCAAGGGTGGAGACTGGAGTGCGGACGAAGAGGAGGCCTTCAAGGCGCCGATCCGCGCCCAATACGAAACGCAGGGGCACCCGTATTACGCCACCGCGCGGCTGTGGGACGACGGCATCATCGACCCCGCAGACACCCGCCGCGTCCTGGCCCTGGGGCTGTCCGCAGCGCTCAATGGACCCATCGGCGAAACCCGTTTCGGCGTCTTTCGCATGTGAGCCGCGCAGCACCATGAGCCATGCCATGATCGACCACTTCCGCACCCTGGCGCGCTACCACGTCTGGGCTACGCGCACGCTGCTGGAGCAATCCATCGCGCGGCTGTCCGAGACCGACTACCGGCGCGACTGCGGACTGTTCTTCCAAAGCATCCACGGCACCCTCAACCATCTGCTGGTCGGTGAACATCTGCTGTGGTTCAGCCGTTTTGAACGGGGAGTGTCCCCCGGTGGCATCGCGCTCGATGACGAGGCCGAGACCGACCGGCAGCGCTTGTCCGAACGCCTGCTTGCCGCCGCGCAGGACTGGGAGCCATACATCTGCACCCTCACCGACGAGCGCCTTGCCGGGAATTTCAGCTACACCAGCAGCAAGGGCGTGGCCCTGACGCTCCCTTTCTCCGCCACACTGGCGCATGTGTTCAACCACGCCACGCATCATCGCGGCCAGATCAGCGCGGCCCTGACCATGATGGGACATCCCGGCCCGGTGCTTGACATGGTTTACATGCTGCAGGACGAGCAGGCCAGAAGCCGGCAACAACAATGAACAGCACCCCCGTTCTCCTCCACCGCGACGGCGCCATCGCCACCGTGACCCTCAACCGCCCGGAGGTGCGCAACGCCTTCGACGCGGCCACCATTGCCGCGCTGCACACCGCTTTCGTTGAATTGGGTCTGGACCCGCAGGTGCGCGTCGTCGTGCTTGCCGCGGCCGGTCCTGCATTCTGCGCCGGTGCCGACCTGCGCTATATGCAGCAGCTCGCGGGCTTCTCCGATGCGCAGAATCGCGACGATGCGCTGCAGCTGGCCCGCATGCTGCGCGCCGTGGCCGAATGCCCCAAGCCCGTCATCGCCCGCGTGCAGGGCGATGCGTTCGCCGGCGGCTTCGGGCTGGTCGCCGCCTGTGATCTGGCGGTGGCGGTGCAGACCGCACGGTTCTGTCTGAGCGAAGTCAAGCTCGGTCTTGTTCCGGGCACCATCATGCCGCACGTGCTTCGGGCCATTGGCTCCCGCGCGGCGCAGCGCTACACCCTCACCGCCGAAGTGATCGACGCCGCCAGCGCGCGGCACATCGGCCTGGTGCATGAGATAGTGGCGGACTCCGCCGCGCTGGACGCGCAGGTGCAGCACTGGGCGCGCGCCTTGCTGGCGGCATCGCCACAGGCCCTGGCAGCGGCCAAGTGCCTGCTGGCAGACGTCGCGTATCGCCACGTCAACGAGGTGCTGCTGGCCGACACCGCAGAACGCATCGCCGAGGCCCGCGCCAGCGACGACGGCCGCGAAGGCATCGCCGCCTTCCTGTCCAAACGCAAACCGAACTGGGTTGAACCCGGCCCCAACTGAACACACTCCGCACAAACACCATGACCGACACCAACCGCCCTGTCTGGACAGCCGAGCGCATCGAGGCCCTGCTCGACCTTCCCCTGCCCGAACTGATGTGGCAGGCGCAGCAAACCCACCGCGCCCGGTTCGATCCCACTGAAGTGCAGCTCTCCTCGCTGCTGTCGATCAAGACCGGCGGCTGCGCCGAAGACTGCGGCTACTGTCCGCAATCGGCGCATTACGAGGTGGGTGTCAAGGCCGACAAGCTGATGGACATCGATCTGGTGCTGGCCAACGCCCGCGCGGCGAAGGACGCCGGAGCCAGTCGCTTCTGCATGGGCGCGGCCTGGCGCGAACCGAAGGACCGCGACATTGACAAGGTGGCCGCCATGGTCGAGGGCGTCAAGGCACTGGGGCTGGAAACGTGCATGACGCTGGGCATGCTGCAACCCGCGCAGGCGCAGCGTCTGGCCGATGCCGGGCTCGACTATTACAACCACAACCTCGACACCTCGCCCGAGTTTTACGGCAACATCATCACCACCCGTACCTACCAGGACCGGCTCGATACCCTGCACGCGGTGCGCGAGGCGGGCATGGCGGTTTGCTGCGGCGGCATCGTCGGCATGGGCGAGAGCCGTCGCGATCGCGCCGGCTTGCTGGCCGAGCTGGCCAACCTCGATCCCCACCCCGAGTCGGTGCCGATCAACTCGCTGGTCCGCGTTGCGGGGACGCCGCTGCAACATGCGCCCGACCTTGATCCCTTCGAGTTCGTGCGCACCGTCGCCGCGGCGCGCATCACCATGCCGTCCGCTTGGGTGCGTCTGTCGGCCGGCCGCAAGGAACTGGGCGACGGGATCCAGGCACTGTGCCTTCTGGCAGGGGCCAATTCCATTTTCTATGGTGACACCCTGCTGGTGACCGGCAATGCGGAGGTCGACGCCGACCGCGCGCTGTTCGCCCGCCTCGGCCTGCATGCCAGTGGCATGCCAGCGCAAGCGCCAAGCGCGCCCGCAGCGCGCCGCACGATTGCGCTGCAACAGCGCGCCTGAGCCACTGTCACCCGCTCATGCAAACACCTTCACTCGACACCCTGCAGCTCCTCGCCCTGGCCGCCGCGCTTGGCTGGGCCAGCGGCCTGCGCGCCTTTCTGGTCATGTTCGTGGTGGGCGCCGCGGGTCTGGCCGGCTGGGTGCAACTGCCCGCAGGTCTGCAAGGCCTGGCCAGCCCGGTGGCCGTGGGCATCACCGGGATCCTGGCGGGTTTTGAATTCATTGGCGACAAGATTCCCGGCGTCGACAGCCTGCTGGACTTCATCTCCACCCTGCTGCGCATACCGGCAGGCGCCGTGCTTGCTGCCAGCGTGTTCGGACTGGACCACGGCTTTGTCGCGGCGCTGGCGGCGGCGGCCGGCGGCAGTCTGGCAACGGTGAGCCACGGCACCAAACTCGCCACCCGCGCCGCCATCAACACCTCGCCCGAGCCGTTCTCGAACGTGGGCGCTTCGTTCGGCGAAGACGCCCTGGTGCTGGGCGGCCTGTGGCTGGCCTGGCTGCATCCCGTCGTGTTTTTCATCGCCCTGGTGCTGATGCTGATCGTGATGGTCTGGCTGGCGCGGAAGAGTTTTCATTTCGTGCGCGGGCTGCTGGGGCGCATGGTGCGCATGTTCAGTG
>JBAUTC010000017.1:0-9739 GCA_049582025.1 Thiomonas sp. | reverse complement strand
GCCCCGTTCACCGGCGCGTCAGTACGCCTGCATCCCGCGCAATGGAGCGATCTGCCCGGTTGGGCCGCAGACGATTTTTCCGGCGCCTGGCAAGCACTCCGGCGCGACTGCGCTGCGACCCTGCCGCCGCAATTGGGGGTGATCTGCATGCAGGCGGCCAGCGTGCCTGCGGACAACCCCGCCGCGCAACGCGCCTTTTTCGCCGCGCACTTCCAACCCTGGCAGCTCAGCGCCGCCGCAACCGGCGCCGAAAGCGGGCTGATCACCGGCTACTACGAGCCAGTTCTGCACGGCGCCCTGCAACCTGGCTGGCCTTATGTGGTGCCAGTGTGGGGGCTGCCTGCCGATCTGCTCCCGCGTGCGCCCGCGACCGACGGCATCACCAGCGGGCGAATGGCCTGGGTGAACGGCCAGCAGCGCGTGCTGCCGTACTGGAGCCGGGCGCAGATCCAGTCCGATCCGGCGGTGCAGGCCGCACTCGACCGCAAGGTGGTGGTCTGGCTCGACAGCGCGGTGGACGCGTTGTTTCTTCAGGTGCAGGGCTCCGGGCTGGTGCTCCTGCCCGACGGCCAGACCCTCCGGCTGAGCTACGCGGGCACCAATGGATGGCCTTACAAGTCGGTGGGGCGCTGGCTGCTCGATACCGGCCGGGTGCAGGGCACTGTCACCATGTCCATCATCCGCGCCTGGGCGGAGGTACACCCGGACGAAGTGCCCGAGATGCTGGCTTCGAATCCGCGCGTGGTGTTTTTCAGCGCGGCGCTCGACACCGATCCACAGCGCGGGCCCGTGGGGGCTCTGGGCGTACCGCTCACCTCCATGCGCAGTATCGCGGTGGACAAGCACGCAATTGCTCTCGGCCTGCCTGTGTGGCTGTCTACCTCGCAGCCGTATGACGGCAATGCAACGGCGCCGCAGCCACTCAACCGCCTGGTGTTCGCACAGGATGTTGGCTCGGCCATCACCGGTGCCGTTCGCGCCGACCTGTTCACAGGCACCGGAGAGCTTGCGGGAGACCTCGCCGGACGCATGCAATGGCCGGGGCGGATGTGGGTATTGCTGCCCGTCAAACCCTGACGGTCATTTCCGCGACTCCTTGCTCGCAGCGATGACGTACCTGTCCGAACCGCCTTATGGTTTAACCTTGATCACCAACCCAGGAGGACTCCACCCATGACTATCGATCCGCATGATCTGACCCACGAATTCCCCGCGCTCGCCGACAAGATTCACGCGCTCAAAGCGAGCGATGCCCATTTCCAGCGTCTCGCCGAACGCTACGAAGAACTCAACAAGGAAGTTGTACAGATTGAAGAAGGCGTGCACGCTGTAACCGACGAGCATCTGGAAACCCTGAAAAAGGAGCGCCTGCAACTCAAGGACCAGGTTGCCGCCCTGCTCGCGGCGTGAGCAACCCCGTCGCAGCGTCACTCAATGCGTCGCGCTGCGACGGAACAAGGCCTGTCCCAGCGATCGAATCCCTAACACCACCAGGCCGGTGAGGATGCCCGCCACAACATCGAACAACAGCGGGCCCAACCAGCCCAGCGCGGGTCCGCTGCCGGGCACCAACGCCCTGCTGAGGTGATGCAGCCAGGGCCAGCCGTGGCTGATGATGCCGCCGCCCACCAGAAACATCGCTGCGGTGCCCACCACGCTCAGCCCCTTCATCAGCCAGGGTGCTGCCACCAGAATGCCGCGTCCAAACCCCTGCGCAAAAGCGGATGCCTGGCGGCTGAGGTACAGGCCGACGTCATCGAGTTTCACGATACCAGCCACCAATCCATAGACGCCGGCAGTGATGATGAGAGAAATGCCTATCAGCACAGCGACCTGCACGGTGAAGCTGCTGCCCGCCACTGCGCCCAGCGTGATGGCGACGATCTCCGCCGACAGCACAAAATCGGTACGCACGGCACCCTTGATCTTCTCCCGTTCCAGCGCCATCAAATCGACCTCGGAGGTTGCCAGCGCCTGAGCGAGTTCGGCGTGATGGGCTTCGTCCTCGGCCTTGCTGTGGAACAACTTGCGCGCCAGCGATTCCACGCCCTCGAAACACAGATACGCCCCGCCCACCATCAGCAAGGGCGTAATCGCCCATGGCGCGAAGGTGCTGATCGCCAGCGCCAGCGGCACGAGGATGGACTTGTTCACCAGTGAGCCCTTGGCCACGGCCCAGACCACGGGAATTTCGCGGTTGCTTTCCACGCCGGTGACCTGCTGCGCATTCAATGCGAGGTCGTCGCCCAGCATCCCGGCCGTTTTTTTCGCCGACAGCTTGGTGAGCAGTGCAACATCGTCGAGCACCGTGGTGATGTCATCGAGCAGTGCAAGCAGACTGGCAGCCATGGCAAAGACCTCTGGGTTACAAGTGGAAACGCGTCATTGAACACCAAAGCACCGCGCGATCGGCCCACCCCGCCGCACGCGTACACCGCCAACTGCGTATGCTGGGCACTTTTGTGTGGCTCCTATGCCTGACGATTTGATCACCTCTGCCCTCATCGTCGCCGCAGCATTTTTCGGCGCAGCGCTCAATGCCGCGGCCGGCGGTGGCAGTTTCCTCACCCTGCCCGCCCTGCTTTACGCGGGCATTCCGCCCATTGCGGCCAACGCCACCGGCACCACGGCCCTGCTGCCCGGCTATCTGGCCAGCACCTGGGGTTTCCGGGACGATCTGGGTGCGCCAAGCGCGGTGGGATTGACGGAAACAATGCTCGCCTGCCTCTTGGGTGGCGGCATCGGCGCCGGACTGCTGATCGCCACCAGCAATCACGCGTTTCGCGCCTTGGTGCCCTGGCTGCTGCTGTTCGCCACCGCGCTGTTTGCCTTCGGCCCCGCGCTGCTGCGGCGCATCGGCCGCCACCCGGAGCAGCATGCGTCGCGCCTGCAAGCGCTGCTGGGGCTGTTTGTCGTCAGCGTATACGGCGGTTATTTCAACGGCGGCCTCGGGGTACTGCTGCTGGCGCTGCTGACCCTGATCGGCGAAGTCCATCTCAACCGGATGAACGGGCTCAAAAACGCCATCTCGGCCGTGCTCACGCTGTTTGCCGTGGGCATTTACGCAGCAGCGGGCACCGTGCGCTGGGGGTGGGTAGCTGTCATGCTGCCCGCCGTACTGCTGGGCGGCTACGTCGGGGCGCGCGTTGCAAGGCGCGTTCCGCGCGACGTGATGCGCTGGAGCATCGTGGTCATCGGCCTGGTGATGAGCGCGCTGTTCTTCCGCTGACGGCGTCAGGTGGAAGCGGCGTCGAATGCGCCGACTTCGATGCGATTCTTCCCCTTGCTTTTGGCTGCGTAAAGCGCCTGGTCGGCAAGCCGCAACACGCGATCGATATGTGTCATGCCCTTTTGAAACAGGGACAGTCCGATACTGATCGTGACGGGTTGCGGGCCATCCGGCATGACCACGGGATGTGCCTGCGCCGCCTGCAGGAAGCGCTCGGCGCAATGCCGCGCCTGCTCCAGATCGACGTTGCGGATCAGGACGGCGAATTCCTCGCCCCCGATGCGGGCAAACACATCCGAGGTCCGAACGTGCGCCGTGCATCGCAGCGTGAGATGACGCAGCACGTCATCGCCGCCCAGATGCCCGTGCCGATCGTTGATGGCCTTGAAGTTATCCACGTCGATGATGGCCACCGCAAACGGCGCACCGCCCGCGCAGGCATCCACGATCTGCCGCTGCAAGGCCTGCATGAAATAGCGTCGGTTGTGCAGCCCGGTCAGCGGGTCGTGGTGCACCGCGTGATCGAGCTCCGCGCGCGTAGTTTCCAGTTGCAGAACCAGCCGCAGAGTCAGGAAGGTCATGACCGGCGCGATCAAGGCCGGAGTGACGATGGTGATGACCCACGCGGATAAGCCCATTGAGCCATGAAACACGCCGTATGTCAGCGCGGCAGCCATCAGAATGGACACCCCAATCGTGCCGAGGGTGACCAGAAAGACCACCAACGGCAGCCCCCAACGCAGCAAGAGTCTTTTGAGCATCAGGTTCTGAGACGTGAATTGGACGGTGAGCGCGCAACAAATTTCATCGTCCACCGTCCTTCACGATCAGGAACACCCCGACCGCCACCAGTCCCATCCAGAGGGCTACCGCGCCAATGCCCAGCCATTGCGCAACCTGATCGAGAAACAGCAGCAACAGCGCTGCCAGCGCCAGCACGCCATTGCCGAGCCAGAAACGCGGCCCATGTTTTGGTTCTTGCTTCAGATCCTCTCGGTGATTCATGACATCAGCTCAACCTATCGCATCGTTTCGCCAAACAGAATTAGGAGATTGGATCCGGAAACGAAGAATCACGCCACTCGCAATTTGTACCGTCCTCAGCCTTCAAGGAAATTGTAAAGTCCGGCGTCGTGACGCGTGCAGCAAAGCCGCCCTATAAGGACAAGGACGCGCGACTGCGTCGGCTGGGCCTGCAACACCCTCAATCCAGACGTCATCGGCAAGGACAAACGTCGCGACCCCGGGGAAAAGCTCAACAACATCCGTAACGAGCTTGATGCAACTGAACTGGCCAACCAGCAGAAAGAGGCGCCGCACCAATTGCAGGAGGGCGGCGACTACCCTTCGCACCGCCTCTTTGCGCGTCGATGAACACGCCTACAAAACGCTGCAACACCCTGGTGCCCGTGGCCGCTGACGCAAAAGATCCCGTGGTGATCAAGACCAGTCGGTCGTGCTTCATGTCCGGCTCGTGCGGTTTGCGACAATACTGCCCATGACCGCACTTGCAAACGACACCTTTCTACGCGCCCTGCGCCGCCAGCCGACTGATTACACGCCCCTCTGGCTGATGCGTCAGGCGGGGCGCTACCTGCCGGAATACAACGCTACCCGCGCGCGCGCCGGGAGTTTTCTCGGCTTGGCGCAGAACCCGCACTTCGCCACCGAAGTGACACTGCAACCGTTGGACCGCTATGCGCTGGACGCTGCCATTCTGTTTTCCGACATTCTCACCGTGCCCGACGCCATGGGCCTGGGGCTGCGCTTCGAGGCAGGCGAGGGGCCGAAATTCGACCGCCCTCTGCGCACCGAGGCCGACGTCGCGGCACTTGCCGTACCCGACATGGAAAAGCTGCGCTATGTCTTTGATGCGGTGAGCGAAATTCGCCGCGCTCTGATGCAGAACGGCCAGCAGCGCGTGCCGCTGATCGGCTTTTCCGGCAGCCCCTGGACGCTGGCCTGCTATATGGTCGAAGGCGGTGGCAGTGACGAGTACCGAACGGTCAAAACCCTGCTGTATTCCCGCCCGGATCTGATGCACCGCATTCTGGAAGTCAACGCCGAGGCCGTGGCGCAATACCTCGGCGCGCAAATCGAAGCCGGAGCGCAGGCGGTCATGGTGTTCGACAGCTGGGGCGGCGTGTTGGCGGACGGCGCGTTCCAGGAGTTTTCTCTGGCATACAGCCAGCGAGTCATAAGCGCTCTCAAGCAGCGTACTGACGCCAAAGACGTGCCGGTGATCCTGTTCACCAAGGGCGGCGGGCAGTGGCTGGAGGCCATGGCCGACACCGGCGCCGACGCGCTGGGGCTCGACTGGACGACCAATCTGGGACAGGCGCGCGCGCGCGTTGGTCAGCGCGTGGCGCTGCAGGGCAACCTCGACCCCAACGTGCTGTTCGCGCCGCCCGCCGCAATCGAAAAGGAAGTTCAACGTCTGCTGCAGAGCTTCGGCCCGGTCGATGCTGGTGTGGGCCATGTGTTCAATCTGGGGCATGGAATCTCGCAATTCACGCCGCCGGAGCAAGTCTCAGCCCTGGTCGATGCCGTTCGTACCCACAGCCGCGCCTTGCACCGCAGCACACGCTGAAAAGCCCTGGGTGGCAGCCCCACCTCCCTCGGAGACTGCAATGAGTCAGCTTTGTCAATCTTGACAAATCAGCTTATGCACATTCCTTGGTCGTTTGCAGCGCAGCATGTTGATCACAGATTTGACTTCAAATTTATCGATCCAACCCATTGAAAACAATATAAATTCTTGAAATTTCACAATTCGCAAAATACTTTTGCACAGGCTTATCCACCGGGGAATCGGGTTCACGCACCCATTTGATGCACAGAGTTATCCACATCCTCTTTGATCGCGGATAACTTGTGAACTGACGCCCACTTAGCGCCGCTTTTCAAACTCTGACGTGCATCCTTCGCGCCAAGCTCATGTCTGTCGTTCTCCAGGTTGCCGTTGACGCGCCGGGCCTGCAGGTGCTGGATTACTGTGCCGATTCGCCGCATCCCCCCGGTACGCTGGTCCGCGTACCGCTGGGGCACCAGACGGTCACCGGCGTGGTGCTGGCGGAGTCCCCACCCCCAGACGCGGGCAATGCAATCGCGCTGCGCCCCATCACCGCCACCTTCACCTCCCTGTCGGCGCTCGACGCAAGCTGGCTGGAGTTGCTGCAATTCGTCGCCCGGTATTACCAGCGCGCCCTGGGCGAAGTGATCGGCGCTGCCTTGCCCGCCCTGCTGCGCAACCGCAATCCGGACCGGATTGTCGCAACCCAAGCCGCGGGCCAACTGCCCGTCCGCTATGCATGCACCCAGGAAGGACGCGGCGCCCTGCCCTTGCAGATTTCCTCGCGCAGCATCGCCCTGTGGCGCTTGGCGCATGCGCTCGGCGTCCAACGGCCGCAAGGCGATGCTCCCTCGGCCAGCGAACCGCTCAGCCTGCCGCAAGCCCGCCGCCTGCACCCTCAGGCGGCCAAGGTGCTGGCCGACTGGGAGCAATCCGGCTGGGTGGAAAGATCCGCCGCGCCCACGTCGTCGGAGCCGACGCCCGGCGCCCCCGTTCTGCATGCAGAACAAGTGCACGCACTGCAGGCCATTGCCGACAGTTCCGGCTTTGCACCGTTTTTGCTGTTTGGCGTGACCGGCAGCGGCAAAACCGAGGTGTACCTGCACGCCGCGGCGCAGGCGCTGCAGCGCGATCCCTCTGCCCAGGCGCTGATCCTCACCCCGGAAATCAATCTCACGCCACAGTTGGTGCGGCGCTTCGAGCAACGCTTTGGCGCGGAACACCTCGCGGTGCTGCACAGCGGCTTGTCGGAAGGCCAGCGGCTGCGTCACTGGCTGGCAGCGCATACCGGGCGGGCGCGCATCGTGCTGGGCACGCGGCTGGCTGCACTCGCTTCCCTGCCGCAGCTCCGCCTCATCGTGGTTGATGAAGAGCATGACCCGTCCTACAAGCAGCAGGAAGGGGCGCGCTATTCGGCGCGTGATCTGGCGCTGTGGCGGGCGCAGCAACTGGCCATCCCGGTGGTACTCGGCTCGGCCACGCCGGCGCTGGAAAGCTGGCGCGCAGCGCAAACCGGGCGTTATCACTTGCTGACGCTGGCACAGCGCGCCGCAGGGGTGTTGCCCCGCGTGCGTCTGGCCGATATGCGGCGCGACCCTACTCTGCGCGCCCACGGCGCCCTCATCGGCCAGACGCTGGACGCAGCTCTGCGCCAGCGGCTCGAACGCGGAGAACAGAGCCTGCTGTTCCTCAACCGCCGCGGCTACGCGCCGGTGCTGAGCTGCCCGGATTGCGGCTGGTTGTCGGACTGCCCGCATTGCGACGCGCACTTGGTGTTTCACCGCACCGATCGCACCCTGCGCTGCCATCACTGCGGCTATCAGACCGCCGTGCCACGCGCCTGCCCGAACTGCGGCAGCCTGGACCTGCAACCCGTGGGCAAGGGCACGCAGCGGGTGGAGGAGGCGCTGGCCGAAAAATACCCGGCGGCCCGCATCGCCCGTATTGACGCCGACAGTACGCGCCGCAAGGGTGCTGCCGCCAGCAGCTTCGACAGCGTGCACGCAGGCGACGTGGACATTCTGGTGGGCACGCAGATGGTGACCAAGGGCCACGATTTCCAGCGCGTCACCCTGGTGGCGGCGCTCAACCCGGACGCCGGCTTGTTCACCCACGACCCGCGCGGCCCCGAACGTCTGTTCGCCCAGCTCATGCAGGCGGCTGGGCGGGCAGGACGCGCCGCGCTGCAAGCCCCACCCCCAACGGGGAACGACGCGCAGCACGCGCGACAGGCGCCGTCGGCCCCGGAGATGCTGGTACAGACCGCCCACCCCGAGCACCCGCTCTACCGTGCCCTCGTCGCACACGACTATCCCGGCTTTGCGCAGGCCGAACTGATCGAACGCGAGCGTGGCGGCATGCCGCCATTTTCCTTCCAGGCGCTGTTGCGTGCGGAGCACAAGCAAATCGAGGCCGTGGTGGAATTTCTCGACCTCGCGCAGCAACGCGCCGCGCCCATTGCGCAGCAGATGGGCGTCACGGTTTACCCGCCCATTCCTGCCTCCCTGGCCCGCATGGCCGATGTGCACCGCATGCAGATGCTGCTCGAAGGCACGCATCGCGGCGCACTGCAAAAGATGCTGGCACAGTGGCGCGCAGAACTCGCCACCCTGCGATCCAGGGTGCGCTGGGCGGTGGATGTGGACCCGTTGGACTACTGACCGCCTCGAAAGGCGGCTTGCGGGCCTGCGGCCTGCCCGATTTGTCGCACGCGCATGGTGAATTCGACATTTAGATACAGCAGCGCGTCGAAACGCGGGCTAAATTCGGTGCATCGACGTCGATTGCAATGCAGCAATCGCCGCCCACATTGGGAGTCTGACATCATGTCCACGCAACGCACCTTGCATCACCATCCCCTGCCCGCGGGCACGCCCGTCGTCGAGTTCGACCACGGACGGCCGGGAAGCGTCACCCCCGAAGCTCCCGCCACCGATGTGATGACCGATCTTCGCCACACTCCGGCGTTCACCACCGAGGCGGACGCGACGGCCAACCACGCGCTGCAGAAGATGATGCTCGCCGGGGTTCGGCTGCTGCTGGTGACCAACTCGGCGCGACATGTCGTCGGGCTGATCACCGCGCGCGATCTGATGGGCGAAAAGCCGGTGCGCGCCGCCACCGAAAACCAGATTCCGCGCGACTCCGTCACCGTGGCGCAATGCATGGTGCCGCAGCAGCACATTGAAGTGCTCGACTATGCCGAAGTGC
This sequence comes from Thiomonas sp., assembly GCA_049582025.1. GTDB lineage: Bacteria > Pseudomonadota > Gammaproteobacteria > Burkholderiales > Burkholderiaceae_C > Thiomonas. Next base: position 728 of record JBAUTC010000017.1, on the reverse strand, counting down.
TGCGTTCAACCGTGGCGGAGATCGTGCTGACCCTGCGCCATTCCGGCCGCCAGCACGCGCTGGTGCTGGAAAGCGACGGCAAACCCGTGGTGCGCGGCATCTTCTCGGCAGTGCGCGTTGGTCGCCAACTCGGCGTGGAACTGCAGGCCAGCGGCCAGATGCAGAGTTTCGCCGAACTGGAGCAGGCCATCGCCGCCCTGTGATCAGCGCGGAACCAGCCTGCGGTGCGCCCCGAGCGCAAGGCAGGCAAACAGGCAGAACACCGCCGCCATCGGCGCTGCACTCGGCTTGGCGAACAGCCCCACGGCAGTGCCGCTCAGGCTGGCGAGGGTGAACTGAATGCTGCCGATCAGGGCCGCGGCGCTGCCCACGCGGCCCGTCTGATGGGCCAGGGCCAGAGCCGTGGCATTGGGAAACGAGAATCCCAGACTGGACAGGGCAAGAAACAGGGGAATGGCCACCCCCCAGAAGCCACCCACGTTCAACGCGGCCGAGGCAAGCATGGCCGCGGCCCACACCGTCAGGCTGCGTAGCGCCCGCCCCAGCAACACCTCGCTGGACACCCGTCTCAGCAAAGCGTGGTTGATCTGCGATGCGCCAATCAGCCCCAGCGCGTTGAACCCGAACAACCAGCCGAACTGCGTTGTGCTCAAGCCAAACACCTGCATGAACACGAAGGGGCCACCCGCAATGTAGGCAAACATGGCTGACTGCCCCAGCGCCCCGCT
>JBAUTC010000016.1:0-7846 GCA_049582025.1 Thiomonas sp. | reverse complement strand
GACGGAAGTCAGCCTGGCACCAAAGCCGATGCCAACCTCGAAATTAAGTCCGAAGCTAATGCGGAGGCGACGCCTGACGCCAAGGAAGAATCGAAACCTGAGGCAAAGCCCGAGACCAAAACCGCTGACACCAAGTCAGAAGCAAAGGCGGCGCTGAAATCGGAGGGTAAAGCCAGAGCCAAAGCCAAGGCCACGACACCGGCTGACTTGACGCCGGAACTCATCAAGCGAGTCCATCAACTCTACGAGGACCTGGGGCGCAAAGAGGTTCAGGCAGTTGAAGCATTGGAGAAGACGGAGCGCGACAATCGGGCAGATGCAGCGAAAAACGATGCCAAGCCTGCAGACAAAGGGAAACCTGAGAAGGGGGCGTAGCCATGATTCCATCCTGGCTCCACCTCGTCTCCATTTTCGCGCTGGTTCTCGGCTTCGCCTCTGCCGGGGTGATCATGATTGACGAGGTGCGATATCCGCAACACATGTGGATCATGAACATCGTCTGGCCGGTCGTGGCCTTGTTCGGAACGGTGTTGACCATCTGGGCCTATTTCCGCTACGGACGGCTCGTCACCATGGAGGCGGCCTTGAACGCGACAAGCGGGGGCCGCGAACCGTCTGGCAAGAGTGTGACGCCATTTCCAGTGATGGTCGGCAAGGCCACGCTCCATTGCGGCAGCGGCTGTGCACTCGGCGATATTTGCGCCGAGTGGCTGGCCTTCGCCTTCCCAGCAATCGCCGTGTGGCTCGGTTGGCACTGGCTCTTCAGCGAGAAGATGTTCGCCGTCTGGGTGCTCGACTTTGTGTTCGCTTTCACGATTGGCATCGCGTTTCAATATTTCACGATCGTGCCCATGCGTCATTTAAGGATGATGGCGGGAGTCCGGGCGGCGCTGAAGGCGGATGCGCTGTCGCTGACGGCATGGCAGATCGGGATGTATGGCTTCATGGCCCTCGCGAACCTCTATTGTTTCCGGCACGTCTACGGCGTCAGACTTGAAGTCGATCGCGTTGAGTTCTGGTTCATGATGCAGATCGCGATGCTGTGCGGCTTTCTGACCAGCTACCCGGTCAACTGGTGGCTGCTGCGCTCCGGCATCAAAGAGACGATGTGAGACTCATGAAAACAATCGGAGGCTGTATGACGGCGCTTCGCCCTGATGAGCATAAAAGGGCGCAGCAGGAACGCATGGTTCGACAGCAGCTGTCTCCCGACTTCCTCAATCCCGCGCACGCCTGGCGTCGCTTTTTTTGCCGAGGCTTGGGGTACGTTCGTGCTGGTCGGCGTGGATGGTCGGGCGCGGGCAGGTGATTGGGGCCGCGATACCAATGCGGTTCCTGAGCATTTCTGCCTCCACCGTACGAGGAATGAATAAGGGAATAACCATGAAAATAAATGCCAATGCATTCCGCGTCCCGGCGGGCGAAAAGGTCGATCTCAAGAAGTGGCCGACGCTGGTGAAACCCGTGTACAAATCGAAGAAGGCGTACGCCAAACTCCTTGAGCAGCACGTCGAGGAGTTGAGTTCATTGCAGCGCCTTCACTACGCCTCCAACCGCTATGCCGTGCTGCTGATCTTTCAGGCGATGGACGCGGCTGGAAAGGACGGCGCCATCCGGCACGTCATGTCCGGTGTCAACCCGCAGGGCTGCCAGGTGTTCAGCTTCAAACACCCGAGTGCCACCGAGCTGGAGCACGACTTTCTGTGGCGCACGACCCGCTCCCTGCCGGAACGCGGCCGCATCGGCATTTTCAATCGGTCCTATTACGAGGAGGTGTTGATCGTCCGTGTGCATCCGGAGATTCTCCGCAGCCAGGGGCTTCCCGATGGATTGATCGAGGAAGAAGCAATCTGGCAGGAACGCTATCGGTCCATCGTCGACCTGGAGAACCATCTCCACCGCAACGGCACACTGATCATCAAGTTCTTCCTGCACCTTTCCGCGGAAGAGCAGCGCAAGCGCTTTCTCGATCGCATCGATGAGCCCGACAAGAACTGGAAATTCAGCGCCGCAGACATTCACGAGCGGAAATACTGGAAGCATTACATGAAGGCCTATGAAGAATGCATGAGTGCAACCAGTACAAGCCATTCGCCCTGGTATGTCGTCCCAGCCGATGACAAGAAGAATGCCCGCTTGATCGTTTCAGGCATCGTTCTTGAGGCATTCAATGAACTCAGCATGGCGTATCCCGTCGTCACCAAGGCGCGGCGCGATGAGCTGGACTCCATCAGAAAACAGCTCGAGAAATGAGCACGATGGATGATCGACATGGAAGACGGTGCGGCGCACCCCCGTCCCTGCCCCAGGCCATGCAGCCGGTCGCAGCCGGGGGAATGGCTGCATCAGCTCACCGGTTCACCCATGCGCGCAACAGCCGGGCGACAACATTCGGGGGTCGCGTGCGCAGATAGGCCTCTCCCGCCATCTTGATCGCCTCGCCCTGCGTGGGGTGCGCATGGACCACCGTAGCCAGTGTGCCCAAGCCGATTCCGGCCACCATCGCCAGTGAAATGCCGTTGATCATTTCGCCAGCATCCCGGGCGACGATGGTGGCTCCAAGAATGGTGTCTGTCCCTTCCCGGACGTGAATTTTCACAACGCCGTTTTCCTCGCCGTCGATGATGGCCCGGTCGTCATCATGCATCGGGACTGTGAAGGTTTTCACTGGAATCTTGCGTTCGCGCGCCTGCCGCACCGACAGACCGACGTGGGCAATTTCAGGGTCGGTGTATGTGCACCACGGAATCGTCAGGGCGCTCATGCGCTTGCGTCCAAAGAACAAGGCGTTTTGCACCGCGAGGCATGCCGATGCCACGGCCATATTGCTGTATTTGTGTTCCAGGCAAACATCTCCAGCGGCGTAAATACGTGGATTGCTGGTGCGCAGGAAGTCATCGACATGGACCCCTGCTTCAGGGTCGTAGGCCACGCCGGCAGCTTCCAGCCTGAGCGTGCGCACTTCCGGCATGTGCCCGATTCCAGTCAGAATTTCATCGACATCGACGGTGGAGACCTGACCGTCATTGACCAGTTGAACGCGTTTGCAGCCCTGTTCCATGCGGGCGCTGACGACATCGCTATTCAGATGGATCTCGACCCCATCGCGTGCCAACGCGTCAGACATCATCTGCGCCGCGTCACGCTCTTCCTTCGGCAAAAACAACGGGGCGTCGTGGGCGATGAGGGTTCTCACGCCCAAGCGACAGAACGCCTGCGCCAATTCGCAGCCTAGCGGGCCGCCACCGATGACCAGCAGACTGCGCGGAGGCACCGTCAGGTTGAAGACCGATTCATTGGTCAGGTAACCGACATCGGTCAGGCCGGGAATTTCGGGCACGATGGACCTTGATCCCGTGGCGATCAGCGCCTTTTTGAACCGCAAATGCACGCCATCGACGTCGACCACATCGGCGCCGACGAAGTGCGCGGCGCCGAAATACAGATCGATGCCTTCAGCGATCAGCCTGGCGGCTGAGTCCACACGGCTGATGCGGGCGCGGATGCGTCGCAACCGCTCCATCGCCATCTGGAAATCAACCTCGATTCTCCCCGGCGGGACCGCGCCAAAGTTTGGCGCGTCGCGCATGTCGGCATACAGGCGCGCGGTTCGAATCATCGCTTTGGAAGGCACGCAACCGTAACTCAGCGACCCGCCGCCAAGCCGGTGGCGTTCGATCAACGCCACTTTCACCCCACGTGCTGCTGCGGCGCGCGCGGCTGCCATGCCACCAGGGCCAGCGCCAATGATGAGCAGGTGATAAACGCCGGGCGGCGTCGGGTTGACCCAGTCGGCAGGGCTGACGTTGGCCAGAAGCTCCTGCTCGTGGGGATCTCCGCGCAAGTCAGCGCCTGCGCGCGTGGGGGGTGACGAGGTCATCGGCATGGCCGCATCGGCGCGGCGATCACAGCCAGCCGCCCTTGAATCCGGCACGGTGCAGGCCGGTCTGGAGAATGCCGGACTGACGGCCCAATTGCCATAAGAGGCCGCTGCGGAAGTTTTCGATCATCAACACGGTCATGCCCTGGTCCAGCCCGAACTCGCCCTCGGAAATCCAGCACGCGCCATCGGGAGCGTTAAAACTGGCGTTGATGCCGCTGGACCGCAAGGCTGCTCCCTGCTGAAGCGAGCCTGCGCCAAGGAGACTGCGCATGGCGGGCAGCGCAATTTCTGGCGCAAAAACCAGCGATGCCGTGATTGATGTGCCAGCGATGGTGCCGTCGTCAGGTCCGTACGGGACACCCCGCGCGGCATAGCCGAAGAAGCGTTGTTGCCGCCCCCCCACGAGCCGCGGTTCTGCGCTCGGCCCTTCCCCCGCAGAAAGGCCCCAGCAGTTGTCTCCATAGCCGATGAAGGTGTGCGGATTGCGAATGGCATATTCGCGCTGCACATAGGTTGCGCGGCGGCTGTTCTCGAAATAGTCGCTTCGCTTCTCGCGCATGAAGCGGTCGCGGATGCCGCGAAAGTCGATCCACGCATGGGAGAACTGGTGAATGAACAGCGGCCCGGCGTAGAGAAAATCGTAGCCGTAGAGGTTCTCCCATTGATAGGTCACCGTCCACGCCTCAAAGCTTTCCGCAGTGAAGGGATGCGTCGGCGAACCCAGGGCCAGCACATACAGCAGGATGGCTTCGCTGTAGCCCTCCCAGCCGTAGTGCAGGAAACCGCATTCAGGCTTCCAGCCCTGGGCCACGGTGGCACCCTTGTATTGCGCCCAGCGCCAATTCACCCTGCGGTACAGACGTTCGGCCAGTTCGCGCAGTTCCACCTCGGCGGGGGTGCTGGCGTCAAAGTAGGTGGCGGCGGTGAGCATTCCGGCAATCAACAAGGCGGTGTCGATCAGCGACAGTTCGGACTGCCAGACCCGGACGCCGGTTTCCATGTTGAGAAAATGAAAATAAAAGCCTTGGTAGCCTGTGGCTTCAGGGCTTCCCGTCTGGTCGCTGTTCCAGAAGAACCGCATGCAGCTCAGGCAGGCTTGCACGGCAGCGCCGCGTTCGATCCAGCCATGCTCCACCGCGACCGGATACGACGAGAGCGCAAAGCCAACCACCGCGATGCTTGCAGGCGCGCCCTGCCGCGTGGTGTCGGCAACCAACCCGTTCCGCGGGTTGGTTGCCTTCGGAAAATAGTTGAAGGCGTCCTGCTGCAGGCGATCGAGCATGGCCACATCGGCGTGTTTCATCGCCTCAGCCGTGGTCGCCGCATCAAGCTGGATCGACGTGGCCATCATTCATCCAGTTTGCCTGGCCCCTGCTACAGCCCCCGAACCCACTGGCGCAATGGCGGCATCCACAATGCGTTGCGCCTCGGTGAGAATGCGCTGCAGGTGCTCCGGGCCCTGGGTGCTCTCTGCATAGATTTTGTAAATGTCTTCTGTGCCTGATGGCCGTGCCGCAAACCAGCCACTCTTGGCCACAACCTTGATTCCGCCAATGGGTGCGTCGTTGCCCGGCGCCTTGCTGAGAATGTTCTCGATTTTTTCTCCGGCCAGTTCGCTTGAAGCAATCTGTTGCGGCGTCAATGCGGCCAGCTGCTTCTTCTGCAGCGCCGTGGCAGGCGCTTCCACTCTGTCAGCCAGCGGTGGATTGCCGAAAGTCCTGGCCAATTCCTCGTAGAGGGTGCCAGGATCGCGGCCAGTACGGGCGGCGATTTCGGCAGAAAGCAGCGCCGCCGTCAGGCCGTCCTTGTCAGTGGTCCAGACCGTGCCGTCGCGGCGTAAAAATGCAGCACCTGCGCTTTCTTCGCCACCGAAGCCCAGCGTCCCGTCCAGCAAGCCTTTGGAGAACCATTTGAACCCGACCGGCACTTCGTCCAGAGTGCGACCGAGTCGGGCTGTGATCTGGTCGATCAGGCGCGTGCTGACAACCGTCTTGCCAACGGCAGCCCGCGCGCTCCATTGCGGCCGATGCCGAAACAGGTAGTCGATCGCGACCGAAAGATAGTGATTCGGCAGGAGCAAGCCAGCGACGGGAGTGACGATGCCGTGGCGGTCGTGGTCGGTATCGCAGGCAAAGGCGATGTCGAAGCGGTCCTTCATCGCCAGCAGGCGCTGCATCGCATATTTCGATGACGGGTCCATGCGAATCTGTCCGTCCCAGTCCAGCGTCATGAAGCTGAAGGTCGGGTCGACGATCTCGCTGACCACTTCCAGATCGAGCTTGTAGTGCGCCGCAATGCGGGCCCAGTAGTGCACGCCTGCGCCGCCCAGCGGGTCGACCCCCATGCGGATCCTGGCGCCGCGAATCGCATCCATATCCACCACGCTGCCAAGATCGCCGACATAGGCGGAGAGAAAATCGTGCCGGTACGTGGTCGCTGCGCGCAGGGCTCTGGCGTGCGGCACGCGCCGCACGCCATCAAGGCTCGTCTCGAGAAAGCGGTTGGCCGTCACGCCTATCCAGTCGGTGATCTCCTGACCGGCGGGGCCGCCATTGGGCGGGTTGTACTTGAAGCCGCCATCGCGCGGCGGGTTGTGCGACGGCGTCACCACAATGCCATCGGCCAGCCCTGAGCTACCGCCACGGTTGTGGGTCAGGATGGCATGCGAAATGGCTGGCGTCGGTGTGTATTCATCGTTCAAGGCCAGCATCACCTCGACACCATTGGCCGCCAGAACTTCCAGCGCGCTGGCGCATGCCGGCTCGGACAAAGCATGCGTGTCGATGCCCATGAACAGCGGTCCGTTGATGCCATGCTCCTTGCGGTACTGGCAGATGGCCTGCGTGATGGCGAGCACATGCGCTTCGTTGAACGATGCGTCGAAGGCCGAACCACGGTGTCCCGAAGTGCCGAAGGCAACGCGCTGCGCTGCGACGGTTGGGTCGGGGGTGTTGACGTAATAGGCCGTCACGAGCTTGGCCACATTGACCAGCGAGTCGATGGGCGCCGGCTTGCCCGCAAGCGGGCTGATCTGGGTGCTCATGGCCGTGCTCCTGACGCGGTTGATGGTTGGCGCGCCAGTTGCTGCCTGGCCGCTGCCACGACGTGCGCGACGTCAAAGCCAAAATGCGCTTCGGCAACCTTTCCCGGCGCCGACAGGCCAAACGTGCGCATGCCGAGAATGGCGCCGTGTTGCCCGGCATAGCGCTCCCAGCCCAGCGGCGACGCAGCCTCGACAGAGACGCGCGCCGTCACCGCTGGCGGCAGCACGCTGTCGCGGTAGGCCTCGGGTTCCGCCTCGAACAGCTCCCACGATGGCATGCTGACGACGCGCACCCTGATGCCGTCGCGCATCAGGTGTTCCCGCGCGGCAACGCACAACGCCACTTCGCTGCCCGTCGCCAGCAGCAGCACGTCCGGTTTGCCATCAGCCGCGTCGGCCAGCACATAGGCACCCCGCGCGAGGCCAGCGGCGCTGGCGTAGAGGCTGCGATCGAGGGTGGGGAGGGCCTGGCGTGTAAGCACCAGGCTGACCGGCCGATCCGTCAGCCGCATGATGACCTTCCACGCCTCCACCACCTCATTCGCGTCGGCCGGGCGCAGCAGCACCATGCCGGGCATCGCCCGAAACGAAGCCAGCTGCTCGATGGGCTGGTGCGTCGGTCCGTCTTCGCCCATGCTGATGGAGTCGTGGGTCCAGATATAGATCACCGGAAGTCCCATCATCGCGCTGAGCCGGATGGCGCCCCGGCAGTAGTCGGTAAAGACAAAGAAGCTGGCGGCGAACGCGCGCAGTTTCGACAAGGACAGACCGTTGGCCACAGCGCACATGGCATGTTCTCGAACACCGAAATGCAGGTTGCGTCCGGCATAGGAATGCGCCCTGTCATCAGATACGGCAGGTGGCTCAAAGTCGCCTGCAAAGTCAAACCCCAGATGGGTTTTTGTCGAGGGTGACAGATC
>JBAUTC010000015.1:0-4772 GCA_049582025.1 Thiomonas sp. | reverse complement strand
GTGCGAAGCGTTGCAGCGCGTTGAGGTCTGCCCAGCTACGGCGACCGTTGAGCGGGAGACTCTTGTCCAGAGCGCTTTGACGCACGCGGTCGGGCAAGACAACGCAGTCCCAGTCGCGTTCCGTATGGCGCGCAGGCATTCTGACTGGTTGGATTTTGGCTTGGTGGACGATCGCATGTACGAGCAGGTGTCGATAGCGTCTTTGTGCACCTGTGCCGTCGACATCCTCAATGATGAGCAACGTGCGCGTCGCACGATCAAGACACTGCCAACCTTGTAGCGAGAGTTTGATGCGGCAGGCATCGAGTTTGTAGCGCACGATGATGGGCATGCAACACAAGCTCTTTGCATAGTCCGATTCAAACTCGAAGAGCGGCAACACGGCGTCTGCCGGTTGCCTCGAGCGCCGGGGACGCGCCGGGACGGGCTGGTTCACGGGATCGTCCAGATCAATTACGTCATGGGTGTGAACGCGGCGCGGGCGAGAGAGCGGCTCCTCAGGCATGGAGGATTTCGTTGCGCAACTCGGAAACAAACGATGAAGGGTCCGGGCGCGCGCGGATCGGCTTGCGGCGATCCACGGTGCCGATGGCCACGAAACACACCGCCTGCTCGCTTTCATGCAGCGCAAAGAGCTGGCGCAAACCACCGGTTTGCATGGCCTGACCACTGACGAGTCCAGAACCAAAGCCGTCGGCATGGGCGCTGAGCAACATGTTTTGAATCGCGCATCCCAAGGAGATCAGGCGTTCCTGCAAGGGAATCTGCGGATGATCGTCTGGCGCACCGCGGATGACCGCCAAGGCAACAAAGGGCGCGCGATGCGCCTTGTCGCGCGCCTCGCCAAGTTCCTTGTCGCTGGCGCTGGGATCACGCTCCTGCAGGGCTTGAGCAAAGACCGCTCCGAGTGCAGCCCGGCTGCCTGCCGGAACCACGATAAACCGCCACGGGAGGATCTGTCCATGATCCGGTGCGGCTGCAGCGGCCTGAAAATAGGCATGAATCTGCGCCGCATTCGGGCCGGGGGCAAACAGCCGTTTGGGCGCGAGTTGCTGCCGCGTGTGGATCAGCGTGGCGGTGAGTTCGGCATAGACCTGGCGCGCAGCGGCGCCCATTGCTGGCTGGTCTTCGATTGAGACAGCGGACATGGCAAGGCTCCTGGCAGTTCGTGGCGGCCTCAGTTTTTCGCTGCAGGGCGGGCGACCGCAGGCGTGGCGCCTGTCCCCTGCTCCACATGCTGCTCCAGGTCTTCCGCGTAAAGCTGCAGCGCTCTCACCAGCGATTGCTGCAGGAGCGTCTGTGCGATTTGCGCATGCACGGCCTCGAACGGCGGCAACTGCCCCCGTGCGATTCGGGCAATGCGCACAATATGCAGGCCAAAACGGGTACGCACCAGCCGCGGCAGCAAACCAGGTTCACCTTGTTCCATCAAGGCCTGCCAGAACTCGGGCACGCATTGCTCTGCGGTGAGCTGACCCAGATTGCCACCGACTTGTGCCGACGGACAGTTGGACAGTCCGCGCGCCATCTCCCCAAACTCGCTGGCGTTGGCCATCAAGGTATACAGGGTGTCCTCGGCCTTGGTGCGCAAGGCGTCGATGGGTGTGGACGGCGTGACTGCGAACAGAATGTGATCGGCCTCGACCATATCGCCTTGGCGCAAGGCGTCGACATGTTGCGCGTAATACCGCCGGCATTCTTCCTCGCCCGGTTCGGGAATTCGCACATCATGTTGAAGTACAGCTTCGAGCAAGGCTTCGTCGTCATCAGCGTCGAGTTCGAGTTCGGTCGCGCGTTGCCGCAAGCGATTTAGTACGTCGTCGGGTTGCATCACAGTGCTGGAAAGACTGGTGTCCATCTGGGGCTCCTTAGGTCTTAGCGTTTGCTGCGGACCAATTGCCACGGGCGCAGCAGATAACCCACAGAGGCGAAGCCGCTCCAGATATGCACTAGGCGGGTGAAGGGGAAGATCAGGAACAACGACAGACCGAAGAAAATATGCACCTTGAAAATCCAGGACGCATGTTCCATATACGCGGCGGCGGCAATTCCCTGGAAAGTGACGATGTGCTTGGCCCAGGACATGAGGGCGAGCATCTCCACGCCATCGGTGTGCTGTGCCGATTCAAAAATCGTGGACAGACCGAGCACCAAGGTGGCCAGCAGCCACAGTAGCGTCACCCAATCCATAGGTTTGGTATTTGCGGCAATGCGCGGGTCCGTCAGACGACGCCAGATGAGTAACACCAGGCCGATAAAAATCAGCGCCCCCAAGGATCCCCCGGTCACCATGGCGATCATCTGCTTGTCGTGCGGCTCCAGTCCCAAAGCTTCAAAAAACGCCAACGGTGTGAGCAGGCCAAACAGGTGCCCAAAGAACAGGCCGATGATGCCGACATGAAACAGGTTCGATCCCCAGCGCAGAGTACCCGTGCGCAGCATCTGGCTGGATTCGCTGCGCCACAGGTACTGATCGCGGTCGAACCGCACCAGACTCACCCCCAGAAAGATGGTGCCAGCAATGTAGGGATAGATCCCGAAAAAGAAGTCGTTCCAGTTCATGATGTCAAACTCCTTCAGGATGAGGCTGCGAGACGCGCGGGATGAACTGCACTGTCTGCACAGAAGGCTTTGTGTGCTGCGGATTGCAAGCACCGAGAAAGTCCACCGGCTCTTCGGCCCACACGGCGTCAAGTCCAGCGGGGGTCCAGTCGGCGGGCAGTCCTTCGCGCTGTACGTCGCGCGGGCCTGGAGTCGGCGATTGCGCCTGCTGCGTCGCCTCCCGCGCCACCAGAGTCCGCCAGTCCCCCGCCCCCGAAAGCCGGCAGACGGCGGACGTCACGGCCACCCAAGGTGATTCCCGACGGTCGAGCGCGACGGTGAGATGCGCCACCAGGAGCGCGACCTCTTCCAGCGCTTCACGCGCCGCGCTCGGGTCGAGAACCGAGCAATATTCGAGATACACCGGCAGGTAGTCAGGCAGCTCCCGTGCTTGCAGATCGAGGCCGACTTCCTGGTACTGTGCGAGCAGATCAACCATGGCTTGACCGCGATCACGTGAGTCGCCATGCACCTGCTCGAACAGATTGAGCGAGGTGCTGCGGCCACGGTCGAAGGTGTCGACAAACTCGGCCTGCAAGTCCATTAGATCTGTTGCGACCATGTGTCCGATCAAGCTCTGCAGTGATTCCCGCGCTTCTGGATTTCTGGGCTCCAGGGCGCTGACGGCTTCTCCGAGTTCTGCAAGATGCGCCTGCATGGTTTCGCTCGGATAGTCGAGCATCAGGGCCAGTGCACGTAATGATTGGGATAGGTTGGTCATGATCACATCTCCGCTTTGATCGCAAAGGTGCGACGCTTCTTGGCGCTGAAGAGCGAGGGAGCAGACTCACCGTCAGAGCAGCCGTTGCCAAAGGTGAAGCCGCAGGACCCCTTGAGGTCGAACGCGTTTTCCGCGTATTCGCGGTGGGCGGTCGGAATGACGAATCGGTCTTCGTAATTGGCGATCGCCAGGATGCGGTACATGTCTTCCACCATGGCGGCAGGCATGCCCACCTGGTCGATGGCGGCGACATTGGCGGCGCCGTCCACATGTTTGCCACGCATATAGGCGCGCATTGCCAGCATGCGCTCAAGGGCGCGTTTGATTGGGGCGATGTCGCCTGCGGTCAGCAGGTTGGCGAGGTATTGCAACGGTATGCGCAGTTGCGACACGTCGGGCAGTGCGCCGTTTTCGCTTACCAGACCGCTTTGCACCGCGGTCTGGATGGGCGAGAGCGGCGGCACGTACCAGACCATCGGCAGCGTGCGGTACTCTGGGTGCAGCGGCAGGGCAATCTTCCAGTCCATCGCCATCTTGTAGACCGGCGACCGTTTCGCGGCCTCAAGCCAGGCGTCGGGCACGCCATCACGCCGTGCCTGGGCAATGACCTGCGGATCATGCGGATCGAGGAAGATGCCGAGCTGCGCCTCGTATAGATCCTTCTCGTTGGCAACGCTGGCAGCCTCTTCAATACGGTCGGCGTCGTACAGCAGTACGCCCAGATAGCGGATGCGGCCAACGCAGGTTTCCGAGCACACCGTAGGTTGGCCGGCTTCGATGCGCGGGTAACAGAAGATGCACTTCTCGGACTTGCCGCTTTCCCAGTTGTAGTAGATCTTCTTGTAGGGACAGGCGGAGATGCACATGCGCCAGCCGCGGCACTTGTCCTGGTCGATCAGCACGATGCCGTCTTCCTCGCGCTTGTAGATCGCCCCCGATGGGCACGAGGCGACGCAGGCCGGGTTCAGGCAGTGCTCGCACAGCCTCGGCAGGTACATCATGAACGTTTTTTCAAACTCGCCGTAGATCTCCTTCTGCATCGACTCGAAGTTGGCGTCGCGGCTGCGCTTGGCGAACTCGCCCCCGAGAATTTCTTCCCAGTTCGGGCCCCATTCGATCTTCTCCATGCGCTTGCCGCTGATTAGGCTGCGCGGACGCGCGGTGGGGGCCGCCTTGAGTTCCGGAGCCTTGTGCAGGTGTTCGTAATCGAAGGTGTAGGGCTCGTAATAGGCGTCGATTTCGGGCAGGTTCGGGTTGGCGAAAATTTTCATCAGGATGGACAGGCGCGAACCCTGGCGCGGCTGCAACTTGCCACCCGCCGTGCGGATCCAGCCACCCTTCCATTTGCTTTGGTTTTCCCATTCCTTGGGGTAGCCGATGCCGGGTTTGGACTCGACGTTGTTGAACCAGGCGTATTCCATGCCGGGGCGCGTGGTCCAGACCTGTTTGC
>JBAUTC010000014.1:0-2123 GCA_049582025.1 Thiomonas sp. | reverse complement strand
TCCAGTGCGGCCGAGACCTGAAAGGCGCCACCGCCTACGTCACCCTGGAACCTTGCGCCCACCATGGCCGCACGCCGCCGTGCGCCGATCTGCTGGTGACGCAAGGGGTCAAGCGGGTGGTCGCGGCCATGGTCGACCCCAATCCGCTGGTCGCAGGCAAAGGCCTGGAACGTCTGCGCCAGGCGGGCGTACAGGCACAGGCCGGCTTGTTCGAGAGTGAGGCGCGCGACATCAATCTCGGTTTTGTCTCACGCATGGTGCGCGGCACGCCCTGGGTGCGGCTGAAGGTGGCTGCGTCGCTGGACGGCGTCACTGCCCTCCCCAACGGGGTGAGCCAGTGGATCACCGGCGAGGAGGCGCGTGCCGACGGCCACCACTGGCGCGCCCGTGCCTGCGCCGTGCTCACCGGCATGGGAACGGTGCGCGCGGACGATCCCCGGCTCAACGTGCGTGCGGTGAACACACCGCGCCAGCCGATTCGCATCGTCATCGACAGCCGCCTTGAGCTGCCCACAACTGCCCGCCTGCTGCAAAGCGCGGCTTCTCCATTGTGGATCGTGCATGCGCTGCCACCCCAGCAGGCGCTCCTCAGGATGGCGGCCCTGCGGGCTGCGGCAACGCCAGCGCTCGACCTGCAGGACATCTGCCTGCCCGCCGACGCGAACAAGCCGGGCAAGACCGATCTGCGTGCCTTGATGCAGGCGCTCGGTCAACGCGGCATTAACGAACTGCATTGCGAAGCTGGAGAAAAGCTCAACGGCTCGCTGCTGCGCGCTGGCGTGGTCGATGAACTGCTGCTGTATCTCGCCCCAAAGCTCCTTGGCCAGGGCGCAGGGCTTGCCGCGCTCGGTCCTTTTTCGGCGCTCGCGGAAGGCGTGGACCTGCGCTGGCACGCGGTCGACCCGGTCGGCGACAATCTGCGCATCCTCGCCCGCCTGGGCTCCTTCTGACCATTCCTTTCGTCTTTTCAACACCATGTTCACCGGACTCGTCACCACCGTTGCCAGCATCGCCAGCGCCACGCCGCTGGGCACCCAGACCAGTCATGGCAAGCACGTCACCCTGCGGGTCGATCCGACGTGGCTGCAGGGCGTGCAGCTTGGCGACAGCATCGCCATCAGCGGCGCCTGCATGACCGTGGTGGACGTGCAACCCGACGGCTTCGCCTTCGACATCTCGTCGGAAAGCCTGGCGCGCACCGCCGGACTGGATGCGGTGGGTGCGCTGGTCAACCTGGAGCAGTCGTTGTCGCTGTCCACCAAGCTCGGCGGCCATCTGGTAACGGGGCACGTGGACGGCGTCGGCCATGTGGCCACATTTGAGCAAATTGGCGAGTCCTGGCTTCTGGAGGTAGACGCTCCGCCGGAGCTCGGCAAGTTCTTTGCCTACAAGGGCTCCATCGTGGTCAATGGCGTCAGCCTGACCATCAACCGCGTCCAGGACCTGCCGCAACATTGCCGCGTGAGCATCAACCTCATTCCGCATACGCTGCAGCAGACCAATCTGCACCAGCTCCGCATTGGCGCTGCGGTCAATCTGGAGGTTGACCTGATCGCCCGGTATGTAGAGCGCATGCTGGGCACCGACCGGATCACACACCTTGTGTGAACTGTTCGCGTACTGCAGCCGCGTCCCGGCACGGGTGCGGTTGGCCTTTCGCGAATTCGCGCGACACGGCGGTCCGCATGCAGCCAATCCGGACGGCTGGGGCGCGGCCTACTACGAAGGCGTCGATGCGCACGTGCTGCGCGAGGCCCAGCCGGCGCTGTCCAGCGCCTTCGTCCCGGTGCTGGAAAAGCACGACTTCCACAGCCCCCTGGTCATCGCCCACATCCGCCGCGCGTCGCGCGGCCCGACCGCACTGGCGAACACCCAGCCGTTTGCGGTCGAGTTGTTCGGTCGTCGGTACATCTTTGCCCACAACGGTGACTTGCCGGATATCGAACGCGCCATGCCCCTGGAACGTGGCGCACACCGCCCGATGGGGCAAACCGACTCCGAGCACGCGTTCTATGTCCTCATGCAAGCGCTGACCGCGCAGGACGAACAGGACCATGGTGCCGATCTCAAGCGCCGCATCGAGCTGATCTCGGACTTTGCCGCCAGATTGCGCGCCATCGGCC
>JBAUTC010000013.1:0-5971 GCA_049582025.1 Thiomonas sp. | reverse complement strand
GGCACCAAAGACCGGGGCGATTTCGAGCAACGCCTCAAGGCGGTGCTCAAGCAGCTCAAGGAGAAGCCGCACGCCGTGCTGTTCATCGATGAAATCCACACCCTCATCGGCGCCGGGTCGGCTTCGGGCGGCACGCTGGACGCGAGCAATCTGCTCAAGCCTGCGCTGTCCTCTGGGCAGTTGCGCTGCATCGGCGCCACCACCTTCACCGAGTATCGCGGCATTTTTGAAAAAGACGCCGCGCTATCGCGTCGATTCCAGAAAATCGACGTGGTCGAGCCTAGCGTGCAGCAGACCGTGGAAATCCTGCGCGGCCTCAAGTCGCGCTTTGAAGAGCACCACGGCGTGAAGTATTCGCCCGGCGCGCTGTCGGCGGCCGCGGAGCTCTCTGCCAAATACATCAGCGATCGCCACCTGCCCGACAAAGCCATCGACGTCATCGACGAAGCTGGCGCGGCGCAGCGCATCCTGCCCAAGAGCAAGCAGAAAAAGACCATCGGCAAGATCGAGATCGAGGACATCATCTCCAAGATCGCCCGTGTGCCGGTGCACAGCGTCACCACGGACGACCGCTCCAAGCTCAAGAACCTCGACCGCGACCTCAAGAACGTGGTGTTCGGGCAGGAGGCCGCCATCGACGCCCTGGCCGCTGCCATCAAGATGGCGCGCTCGGGCCTGGGCAAACCCGACAAACCCATTGGCGCCTTCCTGTTCAGCGGCCCCACCGGGGTGGGCAAGACCGAAGTGGCCAAGCAACTCGCCTTCACCCTGGGCGTCGAGCTCATCCGCTTCGATATGTCCGAGTACATGGAACGCCATACCGTGTCGCGCCTCATCGGTGCGCCCCCAGGCTATGTGGGCTTCGACCAGGGTGGCCTGCTTACCGAGGCCGTGACCAAGAAGCCGCACGCCGTGCTGCTGCTCGACGAAATCGAGAAAGCCCACCCGGACGTGTTCAACGTGCTGCTGCAGGTCATGGACAACGGCACCCTCACCGACAACAACGGACGCAAGGCCGACTTCCGCAACATCATTCTGATCATGACCACGAATGCCGGCGCGGAAGCCATGCAGAAGTCGATCATCGGCTTTACCAACAAGCGCGAGCAGGGCGACGAGATGGCCGATATCAAGCGCCTGTTCTCCCCGGAGTTCCGCAACCGCCTCGATGCGACCATCAGCTTCAAGCCGCTGGACGAAACCATCATCCTGCGGGTAGTCGACAAATTCCTGCTCCAGCTCGAAGCCCAGCTGGCCGAGAAGAAGGTGGACATCACCTTCTCCGACGCCCTGCGCAAGCATCTGGCCAAGGCCGGTTTCGATCCGCTCATGGGGGCCCGTCCCATGCAACGCCTGATTCAGGACACCCTGCGCCGGGCGCTGGCTGACGAACTGTTGTTCGGTCGCTTGGTGGATGGAGGTCGCGTGTCGGTGGATATCGACGAATCGCTGCCCGAGAAAGACAAGATCAAGCTCGACATCACTCCGCCAGAGCCCCGTCCGCGGAAGAAGGAGGCAGAAGACGCTGCAGTGTGAATGTCTCAGGCTTTTCGCACGTAAAAGCGCCCCGTTCGTCGGGGCGTTTTACTTTTGGACATGGGAGTTGCAAATGCGGCGGAGGGTGATGAGTTGGACGGGGAATAGACTCCGTTCGGTTGGCGGGGTGGAGCGTGCGACGAAGAGCTACCCCGACCTCCGGAAGTGCTGATGACCAAAAGCCAGGGGAGAACGATGCTGGAAAGAAGAGTCTGCGTTGTTTTGGCTTCATTTAGTGCATTGACCCTGGTGGGGTGCGGTTCAGTGCCGAGCGCTCCCGTCGAGATTGGCGCAAACACATACTTCATGGCAGCATCGAATGCTGCCGGGGCCTTTGGAGATGTAGGAACAGTTGCGCAGAATTTGATGCAGAGGGCCGCAGATTTTTGTGCAACAAAGGGAAAGCATCTTCAATTGGTGGAGACTTCACTGACGCAGCCAGCAATCGGCCATAGCCTAGGGGGAGCCTCGATTCAGTTCGAGTGTGTCGAAACCCAAGTGCCGGTTCACTTGCGGCCGGATAACGGCGTTTCTACAGAGACGACGAAGTAGAGAACCTTGGGGCCGGTGTAGACCGGGCGCACTCAAACTGGCAAATGTGTCGCGAGAACGAGCCTTCTCATTTCGTTTGAAGCGCGGCTGATGCTCCTCGCCTTTCGTTGTTGCCCAGCCAGGTAGTGAGCTGGAATATTTTGTTGCCCGCTTACCGCTGCACTAGGCGTTCCGCTGCGTCGTGCAGCGCCTGGATGAAATTGTCCCGCAGCGGATTGGTGGTCTGCGCGGACTGCAGGATGCCCAGTTCGATGGTGGCCGGCTTGCCGAGCAGTGGACGGTATTGCACCCCGGCACGCTTGAGGTTGCGCAGCGATGCGGGGACCAGGGCGACGCCCATGCCGCAGGAGACCAGTCCGATGACGGTCTGCATCTGCCGCGCGTGCTGGGTGATGCGTGGCACGAAACCGGCGGCTCGACACAGGCTGATGGTGAGGTCGTACAGGCCGGGGCCGATGCTGCGCGGCGGGACGATGAACGGCGCCTTGGCCAGTGCCCGGAGATCGACGGCGCCGCCGCCCTGCAACACGGGATGCGCGGTTGGAGCGGCCAATACCAGTGGCTCGTGCAGCAAGCTGCTGAACGTCAGGCCGGGTTCGTCGACCGGCGCCAGGCCGATGCTGAGATCGAGCCCTGCGGCGCGCAGTTCGCGGATCTGCGCATCGGTGGTGAGCTCGTGCAACTGCACGTCGACTTGCGGAAATCGCGCGTGGAAGCTCTTTAGGGTCGGGGGCAGGATGCCGAAGTCGGCGATGGAGACGAAGCCGATGGACAGGGTGCCGGTATCGCCTCGCCCGGCCTGCCGCACCCTCTCGACGGCGTGTTCGAGCTGGGCGAGCATGGACCGAATGTCGTCGTAGAAGGCGGCGCCGGCGGTCGTGAGCGCGACGCCGCGGTTGCTGCGCTCCAGCAGGCGAGCGCCGATTTCGTCTTCGAGCGCCTTGATCTGCGTGGACAGGGGGGGCTGCGAAACATGCAGGCGCTCGGCGGCGCGCGAGAAGCTGCCCTGTTCCGCAATGGTGACGAAGTACCGAAGTTGCCGCAGTTCCATGATTCGTCTGACGTATAGCGCCACAATAAAAAATGTATTGTTCAATATAGACGATGGTTCGGACAATCGTGCCCAGCAACCATCGATCCATTCGCAGGAGACCCGCCCATGCCGACCTACCGTTCCCGTACCAGCACTGCCGGCCGCAACATGGCTGGCGCGCGCGCACTCTGGCGCGCCACCGGCATGCAGGAAGACGACTTCGGCAAGCCCATCATCGCCGTGGCCAACTCGTTTACCCAGTTCGTGCCCGGACACGTCCACCTCAAGGACATGGGGCAGTTGGTGATCGAGGAAATCGAACGCGCCGGGGGAGTCGGCAAGGAGTTCAACACCATTGCGGTGGACGACGGCATCGCCATGGGGCATGACGGCATGCTCTACAGCCTGCCGTCGCGCGACATCATTGCCGACAGCGTGGAGTACATGTGCAATGCGCACACCGCCGACGCGCTGGTGTGCATTTCCAACTGCGACAAGATCACGCCGGGCATGCTGATGGCGGCGCTGCGGCTGAATATCCCGGTGATCTTCGTGTCGGGCGGGCCGATGGAGGCCGGCAAGACGCGGCTCGCCGGCAAGGTGATCTCGCTGGACCTGATCGACGCCATGGTGGCCGCCGCGGACGACAAGGTGTCCGATGCCGACGTGCAGGCCATCGAACGCTCGGCCTGCCCGACCTGCGGCTCGTGCTCGGGCATGTTCACCGCCAACTCGATGAACTGCCTGACCGAGGCGCTGGGCCTGGCGCTTCCCGGCAACGGTTCGCTGGTTGCCACCCATGCCGACCGCGAGCAGCTGTTTCGCCGCGCCGGCCGCACCATCGTCGACCTGGCGCGCCGCTATTACGAGCAGGATGATTCCAGCGTGCTGCCTCGCCAGATCGCGAACAAGGCGGCCTTCGAGAATGCGATGTCGCTGGACATCGCCATGGGCGGTTCGACCAACACCGTGCTGCACCTGCTGGCCGCGGCGCAGGAGGGGGAGATCGACTTCCGTCTGAGCGACGTGGACCGTCTTTCACGCAAGGTCCCCACGCTGTGCAAGGTGGCGCCGTCGAGCCACCACCACCTCGAGGACGTGCACCGCGCCGGCGGCGTGATGGCCATTCTCGGCGAGCTCGACCGTGCACAACTGCTCAATACCGCAGTGCCCACGGTTCACGCCAACACCCTGGCCGATGCGCTCGACGCCTGGGACGTGGCGCGCAAGCCGAGCGCCGACGTGCAGACGTTCTTCCGCGCGGGCCCGGCAGGTGTCCGCACCCAGAAGGCTTTCTCGCAGGAGTGCCGCTACGACACGCTGGACACCGACCGCAGCACCGGCTGCATCCGCAGCGCCGACCACGCCTACAGCGCGGACGGCGGCCTGGCCGTCATGTTCGGCAACCTCGCCGAGCGCGGCTGCATCGTGAAGACGGCGGGCGTCGACGAAAGCATCCTCACCTTCACCGGCCCGGCAGTGGTGCTCGAAAGCCAGGACGCTGCGGTCGACGCCATTCTGGGCGGTCAGGTGAAGCCGGGCGACGTCGTGGTCATCCGCTACGAAGGACCGCGTGGCGGCCCCGGCATGCAGGAAATGCTGTATCCGACGAGCTATCTGAAATCCAAGGGCCTGGGCAAAGTCTGCGCCCTCATCACCGACGGCCGCTTCTCCGGTGGAACGGCCGGGCTGTCCATCGGCCACGTCTCCCCGGAAGCGGCCGAGGGAGGCACCATCGGCCTGGTGCAGACGGGAGATCGCATCGTGATCGACATTCCGAACCGCGTGGTGCACATGGACGTGAGCGACGCCGAACTTGAGCGCCGTCGCGCCGCGCAGAGCGCCAGCGGCTGGAAGCCGGCCGCACCGCGTCCGCGCAAGGTGAGCCTCGCGCTCAAGGCCTATGCCAAGCTGGTGACCAGCGCGGACAAGGGTGCCGTGCGCAACGTGGATCTTCTGGACGACTGAGGTGTGAGCGGGCGCTGGACGCGCCACAAGCCGAATGTGATGATGCCTTCATGCGGCTCGGACAGAGGCGGGCATCAAGCCCGCCGTCTGGGCAGCTTCAGGACAAGATGCATCGGGCAATGCGATGCATCTTGTCCGCTGACGATTTCAGTCCCGGCTTCCAGTCTTGATCTGCCCGGCCACCAGCAATAGCTGCGCCGCGACCGAAGCCGCAATCACCTCCGGCGCTTTGCCGGAAATGCCGGGGATGCCCACCGGGCAGACGACCCGCTCCAGTACCGCCGCCTGAATGCCGCGCGCCTGCCAGCGCCGCAGGAAGCGGGCGCGTTTGGTGGCGGAGCCGATGAGGCCGAACCAGCCGATGTCTGGTCGTCGCAGGATGGATTCGCCCAGGCGGAAGTCGAGATCGTGGCTGTGGGTCATCACCAGATAGAAGGTGCCGGGCGGAGCGGTGGCAATTTCAGCTTCCGGGGCATCGACCGCGAGGGCACGCAGGGTCGAGGGGAATGCGGTGTCTGCGGTCTGTGTGAAGGCGTCCGGTGGAAATTCCTGTTCGCGTTCGTCGATCCAGTCGATGCTGCAGGGCAGGGGACGCAGGGCGCGCACCAGTGCCCGTCCAACATGGCCCGCGCCATAGAGTTGCAGGTGGAAGAGCAGTTCGGGGGCGGGGAGTGCGCCGCTGTCCGCCGCCTCGAAACAGAGCTCCACGCTTCCGCCGCAGCATTGCCCGAGTGCGGGACCCAGGGCATGGCGTTCGGTGTGCGGGTCCGTGGCGGCGCCTTCCAGCCAGCGTTGGCGCAGCTCGCGCGCAGTGGCGATGGCGTTCCATTCCAGATTGCCGCCGCCGATGCTGCCGCGTGCCTGCGTGGCGCCCACCAGCAT
>JBAUTC010000012.1:0-19399 GCA_049582025.1 Thiomonas sp. | reverse complement strand
AGGGAAACGTCAATGCCCGATGTGTCCCGGGACGTGTCGGGCTGGGGCGAATGGCACCACTCTGGTGCGTAGATGCCTCCGGGCGGTGCGATGCGCGACTGCCCCGTGACGTGCCGGGCGGCAAAGGTCGGGCAGGAACTCGGATTGGCACGGTTCCTGCATATCGATCGACAGGAGGCGCGCTGTTGAGCGCGCACTGAGGTGAGCTAGGGTTCCGGTCGCATTCCGCTGGTTGCGATGTCTGGTCCGAGAGCTTGTCGGCTTTGCAACTGCGGAGCTCCACGGAGGGATAAAAGCCCGGGAGGACGCCCAAATGGCGCGCCTCCGAGTCGTCTCTCACATCCTGGAGCCCGCCATGTCCCTGTTGCAAACGCTTCTACGAAAAGTTCTGCCCGCTGCTGGCCTGTTCACGCTGGCGCTTCATCCCATCCCTTCCTTTGCCCAGGTCACGCTGGGTGTGTCCGACTGGCCGGGCTGGGTGGCTTGGTACGTGGCCGAAAAGGAGGGGTATTTCAAGAAATACGGGGCCGATGTCAAGCTGGTCTGGTTTCCGGACTACATGACCTCGGTCAACGCCCTGTCTGCCGGGCAGATCGACGCCAATTGCCAGGCCCTGATCGACACCCTGTCTCCTGCGGTGAAGAAGGTGCCTGCCAAGGTCATTCTGGTGACCGACAACTCGGCGGGGAACGACGCCCTGATGGTCGGCAACGGCATCAAGTCCTTTGCGGACCTGAAGGGCAAGACGATCGGCCTGGAGATCGGGTCGATCGAAAACTACCTCGCCGCGACCGGCCTGCAGAAAAATGGCCTGAGCGCCAAGGATGTGAACTTCGTGAACATGTCCACGGGCGATGCCGCGGCTGCGCTGATCGCCGGGAAGATTCCCGCTGCCGGGGTGTGGAATCCCTGGATCCAGCGCATCCAGACGCACAAGGCCGGGCATCCGCTGTTCACCAGCAAGTCGGCTCCCGGCTTGATTCCTGATGTCGTGTATGCGCGTGATTCGGCGCTGGCCGCGCATCGCAAGGACTTCGTGGCCATGACCAAGGCCTGGTTCGATGCGGTGAAATTCATCGACGCCAATCCGGCCAAGGCGGCGGCCATCATGGCGCCTCATGTCGGCCTGAAACCGGCGGAGTATGCGCTCAGCCTCGAGGGCACCAAGCTGTTTGGCCCCAAGCTCAATGAACAAGCCATGAGCAAGAACGCCTCACCCGTTTCGCTCTATATGAGCACGACGGCCACGGGCGCCTTTCTGGTGAGTCAGAAGCAGATCGACGCCAGCCCCGACGCGGCGAGTTTCATCGACGCGTCGATCGTCAAAGAGGCGATGAAGCCCTGACCGGCCCACTCCGCTAATGCACCGTTGAACGGAGACCCCATGAGCGCACAACCTCTGGATGCGGGCGGCAGCATGCCGCTCGCCACGCAGCCTCCCGCTTCTGGAGGGCGACGCAGGAGAGACCGCCTGCGCATTCGCGCCGCCATTCCGCGCTGGGTCTACATCACCCTGTCCATTAGCGGTTTTGTACTGCCGCTGATCGTCTGGCAGTGGGTGGCGGCCAGCGGCTGGGTGGGGTCGCTGTTCCTGCCATCGCCGCTCGATGTGGTGCGCAGCTTCATCGACTGGACGCAGAACGGGCTGTCGAACGACACCCTGATCAGCATCTACCGTGTGGTCATGGGCTTCGTGCTGGCGGGAGCAATCGGTGTGCCGCTGGGCGTCTACATCGGCGCTTACAAGTGGTTCGAGGCCCTGTTGCAGCCGGTCAACGATTTCGTGCGCTACATGCCGGCCTCGGCCTTCATTCCGCTGGTGCTGTTGTGGGTGGGCATTGGCGAAGGCTCGAAGATCGCCATCATTTTCATCGGCGTGATCTTTCAGATCATCGTCATGGTGGCCGACACCGTGCGGCGCCTGCCGGACAACTATCTGGAAGTCGCCTACACCTTGGGCGCGCGGCAGGGCGAGGTGATGCAGCTGGTGATCTGGCGCGGCATCATGCCCGAGCTGCTCGACATCCTGCGCATCAATATGGGATGGGCCTGGACCTATCTGGTGGTGGCGGAGATGGTGGCGGCCAACAGTGGCCTGGGCTTCCAGATCCTGCAAAGCCAGCGCTTCCTGAACACCCCGAAGATCTTCGTCGGCATTTTTGTCATCGGTCTCATCGGTCTGCTGTTCGACCTGGCCTTCCGCTGGATCTACCGCCTTGCCTTCCCCTGGAAACGCACTTGAGGATGCCCGTCATGTCGCAATCCGAAGTCCATTTCGACGCCGTCAGCAAAAGCTTCGCGCGGCGCAAAGAGTCCCCGTTGCTCGTGCTCGACCGGGTGTCGTTGCATGTCGCGCCGGGTGAATTTCTGGTGCTGGTCGGCGCCTCGGGCTGTGGCAAGTCCACCCTCCTGCGCGTCCTTGCCGGGCTGGAGACTTATGACAGCGGCCGGGTGATTCTGGACGGCCAGCCGGTACACGGCCCCGGCGCCGATCGTGCCATGGTGTTCCAGCATTACAGCCTCTACCCCTGGCTTTCGGTGAAAGACAACATCCGCTTCAGCCGACAGCTCAGGGTGGTGCGGGACAACCTCACCAGCAGCGATGTGGAAGCGGCCTCGGGGCGCTCGGATGCCCTGCTCAGCCTGATGGGGCTGTCGCATGCTGCGGACTACTACCCCAACCAGCTTTCGGGCGGCATGCAGCAGCGCGTGGCCATCGCCCGCGCGCTGATGAACCGCCCCAAGCTGCTGCTGATGGACGAGCCTTTCGGAGCGCTCGATGCGCAGACCCGCGAGGTCATGCATGACCTCATCCGCCATGTGCACCAGCTCGAAGGCACGACCATCGTGTTCGTCACCCACGACGTCGAGGAGGCGTTGTATCTGGGAGACCGGGTGGTGGTGATGGCCCCGCGTCCAGGCCGCATCGACAGCGTGATCGACGTGCCATTCGGCCGCCAGCGCGAACAGGATCTGAAGGCCACCGTGGACTTCCTCGCCTTCAAGCGCCAGATCCTGAACCGCATACGCGAAACCTCGGGCATGAAGACCGACCGCGACATGCTCGACCAATTGAGTCTGCAAGGGGCTCAACCCTGAACCCATCAGCGACCGCCCGCGCAATGGGCGTCATGTCCTTCACCTCATCCGGCGAATCCACCCGTCAAACCCATGGTCCAACACATCCATCCCGTTCCCGCAGAGACGTATCTGTGGGAAGACGTCATCCCCGGAGGCTGCCACTGGTCCGGCCTGCTGCGGCGTGGTACCGCGCTGCGCCTCACCGACCTGGCGGGGCGGGCGAATCTGTCCGCCTTGTTCTTCCGTGCCGACGCGCCGCTTGAGCGCTACAACATGCCCGATACCCTCAAGGCACAGCACACCGCGATGCTGACCCGGGGACACGCGCTGTATTCCGACATGGGACGCGTGCTGTGTTCCATCACCACCGATACCGCAGGCTGGCACGACACCATCGGCGGCGTGTCCACCGATGCGGGCAATCACGCCCGCTATGGCGTCTCCAGCTACCAGACCGCGCGCAACGCCATGCACCGCAGCGCCGAAGACGGTTTGTTGATCGAGCTGGGCAAGCACGGCCTCGGGCGCGCGGACCTGGTGCCCAACGTCAACTTCTTCAGCAAGGTGACGGTCGACGACGCCGGTCTGTTGCAGTTCGACGCCACGCACGGCCAGGCGGGTCGCTGGCTGGATCTGCGTTTCGACATGGATGTGCTGGCGGTGTTTTCCGCCGCGCCTCACGCGCTCGACCCGTGTCCGGACTATGCCCCCAGCGATGTCAACCTCACTGCATGGCGTCGTGGCCCGGCCGATGCCGACGACTTCTGCCGCAACGCCTGCCCGGAAAACCAGCGCGGTTTCTACCGCACCGAACTCCTGTACCGCTGATCACCATGAGCACATTCAATCTTGTCGAAAGCGCCCTCGACCCCGCGCACGCCGCCTACGACCATGTACTTCCTGCCGGCGAGGGCTGGCTGCGTCCGGTGAAGGCCGGCCAGACGCTGCGCATCCTCGACCTGGAGGGTAATCAGGCGGTGGACACGCTGTTCTACAGCGCGGCCGACTTCACCGAACGCTACAGCGCCACCGAAACCGTGAAGCAAGGCGCGCTCTACCTCACCGCAGGCAGCCGCCTCATGTCCAGCCGCGGGCGCGAGATGCTCACCATCACCGCCGACACTTGCGGCCGCCACGACACACTGGGCGGCGCCTGCTCCGCCGAGAGCAATACCGTGCGTTATGCCCTGAACAAGCAGCCGATGCACTCGTGCCGCGACACCTTTCTCAAATGTCTGTGGCAATACGACGGTGGCCTGAGCAAGCGCGACCTGACGGCGAACATCAACTTTTTCATGAACGTGCCAGTCACTCCCGAGGGCGGGCTGGAGTTTGCCGACGGCGTGTCCGCGCCCGGCAAGTATGTCGAAATGAAGGCTGCCATGGACGTGCTCTGTCTGATTTCAAACTGCCCGCAGCTCAACAACCCGTGCAATGCCTACAACCCCACGCCGGTACGCCTGCTGATCTGGAACTGAGCTTCCTTTGACCCGCCGCCGGGACGGCCCGGCCGGCTTTGAGACCGCATGGGACGACCCAACCCAGCCCGCCATGTTCCACACCGTTCTGATTGCCAACCGCGGCGCCATCGCCTGCCGCATCATCCGCACCCTGCAGCGCATGGGCGTACGCGCGGTGGCGGTGTACTCCGAGGCCGACCGCGACAGTGCCCATGTGCGCATGGCCGACACGGCCGTCTGCATCGGACCGGCGCCCGCTGCACAAAGCTATCTGCGCGCTGATGCCATTCTGGATGCGGCGCGGCAGACCGGAGCGCAGGCCATTCATCCCGGGTACGGCTTTCTGTCCGAAAACCCCGACTTCGCCGCTGCGTGCGAAGCGGCAGGCATCGCCTTCATCGGCCCGACGCCCGCGCAGATGCGCGCCTTCGGCCTGAAGCACACCGCGCGCGAACTGGCGCAGCAGAACGGTGTGCCGCTGCTGCCCGGCACGGGATTGCTGGTGGACGCCGGTCATGCGCTGGCCGAGGCCCGGCGCATCGGTTTTCCCGTCATGCTCAAGAGCACGGCCGGCGGCGGCGGCATCGGCATGCAGCTGATCTGGAGCGAAGACCAGTTGGACGAGGCCTATGCCCGGGTGGATCGGCTGGCGCGGGCCAACTTCAAGGAGGCCGGCATCTATCTGGAAAAGTATGTGCAGGCGGCACGCCACATCGAAGTGCAGATGTTCGGAGATGGGGCGGGTGGCGTGGTGCATCTGGGCGAGCGCGACTGCTCGGTGCAGCGCCGCAACCAGAAGGTCATCGAAGAAACCCCGGCGCCCAATCTGCCCGACACCGTGCGGCTGGCCTTGTGCGACACCGCCGTGCGTCTCGCCCAGGGCGTGCAGTACCGCAACGCGGGAACGGTGGAGTTCGTGCTCGATGCCGATACCGGCGCGTTCTACTTCCTCGAAGTCAACACCCGGCTGCAGGTCGAGCATGGGGTCAGCGAGGAGGTCAGCGGCGTTGATCTGGTGGAGTGGATGGTGCGCCTTGCCGCGGGCGAAGCGCCCAGCGCGGGTTATGTGCACCGAGCGCGCGGCCACAGCATTCAGGTGCGGGTGTATGCCGAAGATCCTGGAAAGAACTTCCAGCCGGCCACCGGCCTGCTGACCGAGGTGCGCTTTCCAGCCGATGTGCGGGTGGAAACCTGGGTCGAGACCGGAGCGGAGGTCAGCGCCTTTTACGACCCCATGCTGGCCAAGCTCATCGTGCACGGCAGCGACCGCGCCGATGCGCTCGGGCGTCTGCAGGCCGCATTGGCCGGCACCCGGCTCTATGGCTTCGAGACCAATCTCGGTTATCTGCGTCAGATCGCGTCTGACGCCACTTTTTCCCAAGGCCGCCAGACCACGCGCTATCTGGAAGGTCTGCCCACGCAGGCCCGCACGCTGGACGTGCTCGAACCTGGCGTGCAGACCAGTCTGCAGGACTGGCCGGGCCGATTGAAGTACTGGAACGTGGGCGTGCCGCCGTCGGGTCCGATGGACGCCCTGGCGCACCGCGCCGCCAACAGTCTGCTCGACAATCCGGCAGATGCCGCGTCGCTGGAAATCCTGCTGGCCGGACCCACACTGCGCTTCAACACGGAGACCGTCATCGCACTGACTGGTGCCGACATGGCCGCCACGCTCGACGGCGTGCCACTGGCCAACTGGCGCAGCCATGCGGTGCGTGCCGGTCAGGTGCTCAGGCTGGCTGGCGTGAAGGGTGCTGAGGGGAGTGAGGGCGCCGGCGGCTGCCGTGCCTATCTCGCGGTGGCCGGAGGCTTCGATGCCCCGCTGTATCTGGGCAGCCGCGCCACCTTTACCCTCGGTCAGTTTGGCGGTCATGCGGGACGCACCTTGCGCACGGGCGACGTGCTCCATTTGGGGAGCAATGCACAGTCGCAACCGGGGCGCGAGGCCGCCGCCACGGCCCGCCCGGACTACGCCGCGCATTGGGAGATTGCCGTGCGCTACGGCCCGCACGGCGCGCCGGATTTCTTTACCGATGACGATGTGGACATGCTGTTCGCCACCGCCTGGGAGGTCCACTACAACTCCAACCGCACCGGGGTGCGGCTCATCGGCCCCAAACCGCGCTGGGCGCGCAGCGACGGTGGCGAGGCCGGCCTGCATCCCTCCAACATCCACGACAACGCCTACGCCGTAGGCAGCATCGACTTCACCGGCGACATGCCCATCCTGCTCGGGCCCGACGGCCCCAGCCTTGGCGGCTTCGTCTGTCCCGGCGTCGTGGTGGCGGCAGACCTGTGGAAGCTCGGCCAGCTGCGCCCGGGCAATACCGTGCGCTTCGTGCCCGTGAGTCTGGAGGAGGCCGCCAGACTGGAAGTCGCGCAAGACGCGGCGCTGCGAAGCCTGGGGCCGCCCGACGCCGCGCTAGACGCGTTGCGGCTCGACCCGCCGCTTGCCGCCGCGTCCGCCCTGGAGTCGCCTGTCGTTGCGCAGCGTGCCATGCCCGATCATCCGGTCGGTGTGGTCTATCGCGTGGCGGGCGACAAGAACCTGCTGGTGGAATACGGCCCCCTGGTGCTCGACCTGGAACTGCGCCTGCGGGTGCATGCGCTGATGCAGTGGATCGAGGCGCGGCAGTTGCCCGGCATCATCGACCTCACCCCCGGCATCCGTTCGTTGCAGATCCATTTCGACAACCGCATGCTGCCCCTGTCCACGTTGCTGTCCGCCCTGGAGCAGGCCGAGGAGGCCCTGCCACCGGCGGAAGACATGGAGGTGCCTTCGCGCATCGTGCATCTGCCCTTGAGCTGGGACGACCCCGCCACCCGCCTGGCCATCGAGAAATACATGGCCGGGGTGCGCAAGGACGCGCCGTGGTGTCCGTCGAACATCGAATTCATCCGCCGCATCAACGGCCTGGAGTCGGTGGACGATGTGCTGCGAACGGTGTTCGAGGCGAGCTATCTGGTGCTGGGTCTGGGTGATGTGTATCTCGGTGCGCCCGTGGCCACGCCGCTCGACCCCCGCCACCGCCTGGTCACCACCAAATACAACCCGGCGCGCACCTGGACGCCGGAGAACGCCGTGGGCATTGGCGGGGCGTATATGTGCGTGTACGGCATGGAGGGGCCGGGCGGATACCAGTTCGTCGGCCGCACCCTGCAGATGTGGAACCGCTGGCGGCAGACCACTGCGTTCACTGACGGAAAACCCTGGCTGCTGCGGTTTTTCGATCAGGTGCGGTTCTTCCCGGTGAGCACCGAAGAACTGCAGACCATCCGGGCAGACTTCCTGCATGGACGCTATACGCTCGACATCCGTGAGGACCGATTCCGACTGGCCGATTACCGCCGCTTCCTGGCGGACGAGGCCGGAAGCATTGCCGCCTTCCGCGCCACGCAGCAGCACGCCTTTGCCGCAGAGCGCGAGCGCTGGGAGCAGACGGGGCAGGCCGACTGGAGCAGCGACGCCGACATCGCCAGCGCCGCCAGCGACAGTGAGCTCGACCTGCCTGCAGGCGCCCGCCCGGTGGCCAGCCATGTGGCGGGCAGCGTGTGGAAAATGCTGGCCCAGCCCGGCCAGACCGTGGAGGCGGGCGAGGTGCTGTGCATCCTGGAGTCGATGAAGATGGAAATCAGCGTGGCCGCGCCATCGCGCGGCATCGTGGAACGCCTGCTGTGCCGCGAAGGCGGCACGGTGAGCGCCGGACAAAACCTCGTCATCCTGACGGAGACCTGAATGATCACCAGCCTGACTATCCCCGCTTTGCATGCCGCGTATCGCGACGGCAGCCTGACCCCCACCGCGCTGATCGAGGAACTGCTGGCGCGCTGCGCACGCTACCCCGATCACGCCATCTGGATCACGCCGCCCGACCGCGAACGCCTGCGGGCCCGCGCGCGCGAGCTGGAAGCCCGCGGCATGGACGGGCTGCCGCTGTACGGCGTGCCTTTTGCCATCAAGGACAACATCGACCTCGCCGGGGTGCCCACCACCTGCGCCTGCCCCGACTATGCCTACACCCCGGAGCAGTCCGCCACCGCGGTGCAGAAGCTGCTCGACGCCGGCGCCATCGCCATGGGCAAGACCAACCTCGACCAGTTCGCCACCGGGCTCAACGGCACGCGCTCTCCGTATGGCGCCTGCCGCAATGCCTTCAACCCCGACTACATCTCTGGCGGCTCCAGCGCCGGTTCGGCGGTGGCCGTGGCGCTGGGCCTGGCAAGCTTTTCTCTGGGTACGGACACGGCGGGTTCGGGGCGCGTGCCGGCGGCGTTCAACAACCTCATCGGCTTGAAGGCGAGCTGCGGCCTGATCTCTACCCATGGCGTCGTCCCGGCCTGCCGCTCGCTCGACGTGGTGTCGATCTTTTCCCTGTCCGCACCCGACGCGCAGCAGATCTTTGCTGCGGCCCTGGGCGAAGACGCGGCGGATGCCTATTCCCGCCCGGCGCAGCCGCATGGCTTCGACTTCGGTCGTGCCGCGCAATTCCGGTTTGGCGTGCCCGCGCGCAAGGATCTGCAATTCTTTGGCGACGCCGAATCCGAGCAACTGTTCTACGCCGCGGTGGAGCGCCTGAAACGCCTCGGCGGCGAGGCCGTGGAGATCGACTTCGCTCCCTTCATCGACACCGCGCGCCTGCTTTACGGCGGCCCGTGGGTGGCAGAGCGTTACCAGGCCATCCGTGCGTTCATCGATGCCAAGCCCGAGGCGCTGTTTCCCGTCACGCGCGACATCACCCTGGGCGGCGCCAAGCCCCTGGCGGCCGACGCCTTTGCCGCGCAATACCGCCTGCGTGAATTGCAGCGGCTGTGCGCGCCGGTGTGGAATGCGGTGGACTGCATCGTCACCCCCACAGCCGGCACCATCTACACCCGCGCGGACATGCTGGCCGAGCCCATCCAGCTCAACACCAACCTCGGCCTCTACACCAATTTCATGAACCTGCTGGACTATGCTGCCATCGCGGTGCCCGCAGGCTTTCGTCAGGACGGATTGCCGCTGGGCATCACGCTGTTCGCCCCGGCGCATCAGGATGTGCCGCTGCTGCACCTGGCGACGCGCTGGCAAGACGACCGTGCCTTGCCTTGCGGCACCGCGGAGACGGAGCTGCCTGCCTCGCCCGCGGCTCCCGTGGCCGCGGTGCCCAGCGGCCAGGTGCGCGTCGCCGTGATGGGTGCCCATCTCAGCGGTTTGCCACTGAACGGGCAGCTCACCTCACGCGGCGGGCGACTGGTGGCCGAAACGCGCACCGCGCCGCACTACAAGTTCTACGCCCTGTCCGACGGAAAGCGCCCCGGCCTGATTCGCGTTGCCAGCGGTGGCGCTGCCATCGACTGCGAGGTGTGGGAACTCCCCGCCGGCACCTTCGGTTCTTTCGTTGCGGGCATCCCCGCGCCGCTGGGCATCGGCAGCCTGCAGCTTGAAGACGGCAGCTCCGTGACCGGGTTCGTCTGCGAAGGTATCGGCATCGAAGGCGCCCGCGACATCACGGCCTTTGGCAGTTGGCGCGCCTATCTTGCCGCAGCGCCCGCAAGCATGGACTGAGCGATCCACTGCAGGGTCGAGGCCTGCCATGCCCGGCTGCCAGCATTGGGCTCAGTCGTTTTCCGGGAACCCTCGGACATACGCATACACGGGATGGTTGATCACGCCGGCAGGGGCCACGCGCTCCAGATTGACGCGGGCTGCGGCGCGTGAGCCGTTGAAGTCAAAGGCGAAGGATTTGCCGTGGTCTTTGAACTCGACGCTTTGTCCCCATTTCACATTGACATTGTCTGTGTTCGGGGTGAGCTGGATGACGCGGCTGGCCGCGGAGTCAGGCACATTGTTCCCATACAGCCAACTGGGAATGGCGGCATGTGCGCTCACGGCGGCTGCGAGACCGGCAACGGCGAGAAAGGCTGGGAGTTTGTTCATGATGATCTCCAGAAGAGTGGGGCAAGCCCCTATTGCTGAACATGTCACGGCGCTGAAAGCGTCGTGCACGAATGAAGTTTTGGACTGGAGGCTTAAGCGCTTCTTAGGGCTGGAGTACATCGCATGGCATCAGGGTCTCCCGACGGAAGCGCGATTGGTCCGCTCCGACCTCGCGAGTTCGCCGGGTTTTGGGCTGACGTAATCAGCCGTTTGCGCCGTTGCGCGTGGCAAGGACCATCAGCCCTGGGCGGTGGTGTCCCAGAGCGGGATTTCCGGCCGTGTTCCCTCCAGCCAGGGCAGGGTGGAGTGGAGAATTTGACCTTTTCCGTGCGCCATGTTGCCGAAGGAAATTTCAAAATCGGCCAACTGCCGAAGTTCGTCTTCGTGCGCGGAACCGTCGTGCACGCGCTGCCAGGCGGTGCGTGCCACATCGATCTGCATGGCCCTGGCGCGAACACGCATGAAGAAAGGGCCGGAGAAAAGCCATAGTCCGGCAGCATGAGCGTCCGGGGTGAGCGCGATGCCCTGCATGCCATTGTCATGAGGCTCGCGTTCCCAACGCTCGGCGTACTCCGTTTCGATACCGTATTCGTCAATGACATTGAACCCAGGTGTGAAGGCCATGCTTCCGATGTCGCGCCGGCCATTGGGCCGGTAGTCGAGCTGCCGATGCCATTCACAGGTGTCGCCGTCGACCGTGGTGATGCCGGCAAAGCCTTCCTGCCGCAGCAGGCCGAGCAGCTGGTCGGCGCTGCAGTCTTCCGGCCCGCGGCAGCCGGTGCAGTCCGGCCGGTCGATGGGGATGCGCAGATCCACATGCCATTGCGGCGTCTGCATCCAGAGCGCCAGGGTGGTGTCGTCCCGCACGCCGGGCGCCGTGAGCAGAGCACGGCGCCACAGGCCGCGATAGTGCTGTGGCACGCCCGGCGTGCTCATGCGTGGAACTCCGGAAACTGGCGCAAGGTCCGCCAGAAGGCGAGGTCGTGGTTGGGCCAGAGTTCGGCCTTTTCCCGCGCGGCGATGGCCTTGAGCTTGCGGATGCTGGCCAGCGCCTGATCTTCGCGCTCCTGCCAGCAGATGCCCGGCGCGATTTCGTCGCGCAGGTTTTCCTGCAGGTCGGCCGCGTCACCGCAGAGGATGACTGGAGCGCCCTTTGGCAGCTCGATCCACAGTGACATGTGGCCGGCGGTATGTCCCGGGCTGGAAATGGCGCGCACGCCGGGCAGCAGGTCGTACTCCCCCTGCATCACCCGCCAGTTGTAGCTCCCGGCGAAGTCGTCGGCGAAGTAGGCCGGGTCCTGGCCGCTGCGCGCGGCTTCGAGTTCGTCGTGCTGGACATGGATGTCCGACCCGCAGACCTCGCACAGCCCGCCCGCATGATCGAAGTGCAGATGGCCGACGAACACCACGTCCACGTCCGCCGGGGTCAGGCCCAGTCGCGTGAGGTGGTGCGGCAGCCGCTGCTCCTCGCGCATGTCGGGCGCGCCGAAGGCGAAGGTCTCCGGGTCGTAGTAGCGGTCGCGCAGTTCGGGGGTCTCGATCTTGCGGTAGTCGCAGCCCACGTCGTAGAGGATGCGGCCGTTACGCGTCTCGATCAGGTAGGCGAGGATGGGCGCCTCGATGATCTCACCCTGCCCGCGATGGCGGGTGGAGATGGACTTGTCGTAGCGATGGGTGGCCGTGAGCAGGGGCCACAGCTTGAGGACTTGGGTCATGCCGGTTCCCGGGTTGTCGCGTCGATGGCCGCGGCCAGCTCTGCGCTCGACTGTACGTCGCCGAAGATGCCGCCCTCGACGCAAATCATGTCCAGTGCGGCACGGTGCAGCCGCGCATCCGCCGAGGCGCAGGCGTCCGCCGCGACCCAGCAGGTGTAGCCCCGGTCGACGGCGCTGCGCAAGGTGGAGTGCACGCAGACCTCGGTGGTCACGCCGCTGATGATCAGCTGGCGGATGCCGCGCGCGCCGAGGATCTGCTGCAGGCCGGTCTGGTGGAAGGCGCTGTAACCGGGCTTGTCGACCACACATTCGCCCGCCTGCGGCGCGAGCGCGTCGATGAAGTCGTGGCCGTATTCGCCGCGCACCAGCAGGCGACCGAGCGGGCCGGGGCTGCCGATGGTGGCGCCGGCCCGCTCCGAGCGCATGCGCTTGCTCGGTGGACAGTCCGACAGGTCCGGCCGATGGCCTTCGCGTGTGTGAACGATCAGCAGGCCCTGGCGGCGCGCGGCGTCCAGCAGGGTCTGCACCCCGGGGATGGCCGCGCGCAGCGCCTCCACGTCCAGCCCGGCCTGCGCCGCATAGCCGCGCGGATCGAGAAAGTCGCGCTGCATGTCGATGACCAGCAGCGCCGTATCGGCGTCGAACGGTGCGAGCGGAGCCGTTGCATCCATGGCGTCAGATCTGGAACTCGTGGCGGATGGCGGCGACCAGGCGATCGGTCAGTTCCTCGGCCATGGCCGCACCCTTTGCCGCGTCGGCCCCACGCGCCGACGACAACACGCCGGAGGGCGGCACCCACTCCGGGTTGAGGGGATAGACGTCGTAAGGCGGAAAGTCCGCCGGACCGTCGTCGGGCAGCAGGTCCATGCGCACCAGCTCCGGATGGTGATGCAGCATCAGCGAGGTCTCCATCACCGCCGCATGCTCCAGCGCGAATCCGGGGAAGCCCTCGGGGAACACGCGCGCCAGAGTCTCCTCGGTAAGAAAGTCCCAGTACTCCAGGCGCATCACCCGCAGCGGACAGTCGGGCCCGAGATCGCGCAGCGCAAGGTCGATGGCTTCGGTGAGAAACCACTGGTTCTCGTAGTGCCCGACCACGGCCACCAGCCGCCGCACGCCGTGGCGGGCGAGTTCGCGGATGACGTCGCGCGCCATCTGGATCAGACTCGCCGCATCCAGACTGGTGGTGCCCGGAAAATGCTGGCCACCGCCGCACTTGGGCTGCGACTTGTAGCCATAGCTCAGCGCCGGGGCGACGATGCCCTCGAGCCGCCGGGCCACGTCTGCCGCCACCGCGGTGGCCAGCAGCGCATCGGTGCCGAGCGGCAGGTGCGGTCCATGCTGCTCTGTAGCGCCGCAGGGCAGGAAGAGCACCGGGTTGTCCTCCGCCACGCGGTCGCGGTAGGCCATCCAGCTCATGCGGTCCATCATTACCGGGTTCATGTGAATTTCTCCTTGTTTCAGTTGCCGCGTGCCTCGATCAGCGCGGCGCACGCGATCAGGGTGCCGCCGATCAGCTCGCGCATGGTGAGCGACTCGCCGCCGATCACCACCGCAGAGCCGACTGCAGCCACCAGTTCCAGAATGAGCAGCACCGCCGCGCGCCCTGCCTCCAGGTGCGACACGCCGAACTGCGTGGCCAGGGTCGCCACCCCCAGCCATGCGAGCGAGAACAGCGCGACCAGCCCCCAGGTCTGGGCGTGCAGCGGCGGAATGCCGTCGCCGCGCAGCCAGGCGGCCGATCCCGCGACGACGGCGCAGCCGACGAAGACCGTCAAGGTCTTGCTCGCCAGCGGAATGCCGTGTGCGGCGCGGGTGCTCACGTTGTTGAGGGCAAAAGCCATCCCGGCCGACAGGGCCAGCATGTCGATGGTCGTCATCGGCGTGGCGAATGCGGCGGTGCCGCCGAGCAGGATGAACGCCCCGCACAGCGCGAGCGCCAGCGCCAGCCCGCGCCGTCGGGTGATGCGCTCGCGCAGGAACAGCCGGCCCGCCAGAATGCCCCAGACCGGCGCCAGGTAGAACAGCAGCATCACCCGCACCACGTCGCCGAGCACCAGTGCGTTGACGAATGCCGTGTTGGCCCAGCCGCCCAGCAGGGCGATGAGCAGCAGCAGGTGTGTCTGGGGCCGCCACAGCGCGCGCTGTGCCCACAGCACCGGCAGGCCGAGAAGAGCCACCAGTCCGTAGCTCACCAGAACCATGGCGTTGCCGCTGATGCCGGCGGCGCTGAACTGCTTGAGCGGCCACCAGGACACGCCCCAGAGCACCGAGCCTGCCAGCAGCGCCAGCACCGGCGCCGAGGACTCGGGGGTGGTCAGTGTCGCCATGGCATCAGGCCATCAGCGCGCCGCCGTTTGGGCTGAGCGTCTGGCCGCAGTAGAAGCTGGCGAGGTCCGAGGCGAGGAACACCGCAGTGCCGGCGATCTCGTCAGGCCGGCCGACGCGGCGCATGGGAATGTCGGATTCCTTGGCGATGGCCTCGGCGCTCATGTGGTCGAGCGACAGCATGGGCGTGTCGATCGGCCCCGGCGCGATGGCGTTGATGCGCACCCGCGGCGCGAACTCTCGCGCCAGCGCGCGGGTGAGTGTGATCACGCCTGCCTTGGCAGCGGTATAGGCCGTGAAGTTCGCACGGCCGAGATAGCCCAGCTCGGACGCGATGTTGATGATGCAGCCGCTCCCCTGCGCGAGCATGGCGGGCAGCGCGGCCTGGGCGCAGAGGAAGACGGACTTGAGGTCGGTCGCGATCACCCGGTCCCACTCTGCCTCGGTGGTCTCGAGAAAGGGCTTGTCGAGCACGATGCCGGCGTTGTTCACCAGCACGTCGATGCGGCCGTGGCGTGCGAGGACGACGCGGATCATCCCCTGCACGGCCTCGCCGCGCGACACGTCCGCCTCCACCGCCCATGCGTCGCCACCGGCAGCCGCAATGTCGGCGACGGCGGCGGCGGCAAGCGCCTCACGGCCGAGATGGTTCACCACCACGGTCGCGCCCGCTTGTGCCATGGCGACGGCGATGGCGCGGCCGATGCCGGTCGCAGCGCCGGTGACCAGCGCGATGCGCCCGTCGAGTGCGAGTTGCAGGGCCATGGTCAGTTCATCACTCCGCCGTTGTCGACCACCAGGGTCTGGCCGGTGATGCAGGCAGCAAGCGGCGAGGCCAGGAACAGGAAGGTGCCGGCAAGGTCGTCGGGTTCGAGCAAGCGGGGAATGGCTTGCTCGGACACGATGTCGCGTAGCAGGCGGTCTTCCGGGATGCCGTCGCGCCCGGCCATGGCACGCAGCGAGCGCATCGCCGCATCGGTGCGCACCCAGCCGGGGCAGACCGCATTGACCCGCAGGCCGCGGTGGCCGAGCTCCGCGGCGAGCGAGCGGGTCAGCCCGATCACCGCATGCTTGCTCGCCGCGTAGGCGGAAAAGTGGGCCACGCCTGTCTTGCCCCAGATGGACGACTGGTTGATCACCGCGCCGCCGTCCGCCATGCGAGGCAGCAGTGCGCGGGTGAGCAGATACATGCTCGCGACGTTGTTGTGCAGCAGGTCGACCCAGCGGCTGACCGCCTGCGGGTCGGCGTCGTCGAGCGGCGTGGGGTATTCCATCCCGGCGTTGTTCACCAGCACGTCGATGGTCGCGCCGCCTTCGGCCAGGAGTGCGGCAAAGGCGTTCACGGCGTCGGCATCCGTCAGGTCCACGGCCTGATGCCCGGCGCTTGCCGATGCATGGCGATCGATCCGGATGACCGCTGCGCCACGCGCGGCGAAGGCGTCGGCGATGGCTGAGCCGATGCCGCCGGCCGCGCCGGTCACCACCACGGTCTTCCCCGAAAAGTCGAGCGCGGACTCCACCGTCATACCGCAGTCAGGAAGGACACGCCGACCGCGCCGTAGAAGCCGTCGGCCTTGTGGTCGCCAGCGGTGACGGCGCCGTAGTCGTCGCTGAGCACGCGGCGCACGCGGTCGCGGTGGAAGCCCTTGAGAAGGGTGCGCATCGGCAGCACTTGCTGGTCGTCGGTGTTGAACAGTTCGCGGTCCAGTGCCGGCAGGCGGTACCAGGGCACTGTGGGCTTTTCGTGGTGCGCGTTGTGATAGCTGAAGTTCAGCAGCAGCAGATTCAGCCGCGGGTGGGCCACGGACACCAGGTTGGTATAGGTGTTGTGCTGCTCGTAGGCGCGGTCGCGCACCTTGTCGTGCGGAATCTCGCCCGAGACCAGCACCGCGAAGGCGTCGTAGGTGTGCTGGTAGGCATCGGCGAAGCGCAGCACGGTCACGAACATCACATAGGCCACGAAGTACAGCAGCAGTGCCTTCGGTGCGATCCAGGCGAGCGCGGCGAAGAAGGCAAGCCGCACCGCGAGCACCCCGAGAATGCGCGCCCGGCCGGCCTTGCGTTCCGGATTGATGAAGGGCAGAAGGATCACGTAGGCGCGCATCAGGAATTCGACGGCGGGGATGTAGAGCCACTCCAGCGCCGTTACCAGGCCGCGCAGCCAGGCCGGGCCGCTGCGCAGGAAGGCCTTGTAGTCGAAGGTGACGACGTCGGCACGGTCGATATGGTGACGCATGTGCTTGCGCCGCAGGTCGGCGAAGGGCGCATAGGCGGCGCCGGTGATCCAGCTCATCGCCTCGCCGCCGCGCTGGTTGGCCTGATTGGTCTTGAACACCGTACCGTGGGCGAATTCATGCAGGAAATAGGCCGCATACACCAGGGCATGCGCGAGCAGCAGCACACCGATGAGGTTGAGCCACCAGACATCCGCCACGATCAGCGCGACGCCGCCGGCGTAGCCCGCGACGGTGTAGGCCAGCGCGGCGATGTTGGGCCATGCGCCATCGGCATAGCGGAAAGGAGACGTGGACATGTTCAACACTCCGTTCATTCAGCGAGAGTCCAACGCTCCGGCGCGCGAACGGGCCGGAGCGGCTGGAACGCCCTTATTTCGCCAGTTCCTTGACGAAGGTGGCGTCGAAGGTGGTGTCGATCGCCGGAACGCTGGTGATCTGCTTCTTGCCCATCAGCACCTTGCCGATGACCGGACCGCTGCCATAGAGCGATGTCGTGGCGGTGGATTTGGTGAACGACTTCACCATGCCGTCCAGGGGAATGTTGAACACGCCGGCCATCTGCTCCTTCACGTCCTTTGCCGAGATGCCCATCGCCTTGCCGATGATGGCGTCGGTCTTGTCCGGATGGCTCTTCATGTAGGCCAGCGCTTCCAGATAGGCCTCGATGGTGGCCTTGACTTCCGTCGGATGCTTCTGGATATACGCCTTGTTGTAGACCAGCACATCGGTGATCAGGCCCGGAGCATCCTTGGACGAGAACACCACATGGAATTTTTTGCCGCCTTCCATGGCCACAATTTGCGACAGGCTGGGTTCATAGGTCACCCCGATCGGAATTCCACCGGACGCCATGGCTGCAGGCACTTGCTCAGGTGTCATGCTGACGGACTGCACATCCTTTTCGCCCATGCCGTTTTTCATCAAGGCGTAGGTGAGCAGGAAATCGGATGGTGACAACGGGTTGTAGCCAACCTTCTGCCCCTTGAACTGGCTCACCGACGTGATGTCGCTCCTGGCGACAATGGCATCGGCTCCGTTGGAGTAGTCGATGGGCATCACGACCTGCAGGTTCAGCCCTTTGGAGTCGGTGCCGACCACCTGATCGTAGGTGAGCATGCCGCCATCGACGGCGCCGCTGGCGATGGCCGAGGGAATCAGCGCAGGATCGTTGAAGTTCTGCAGCTTGGCGTCGAGGCCATGCTTCTTGAAGAAGCCCATGGCATCGGCAACATAGAACGGGCCGTAGCCGATCCAGACCACGGTGCCAATGACCATCTTGGGGGCAGCCTGGGCGACCTGGCTGCTGGCGGCCGCGATGGAAGCAAATGCGGCAAGGCTTGCGACTGTGCGGATGACAGCTCTGCGTGTAGACATCATGATGCGGGCTCCGAAGGTGATGGAAAAATGGCAAAGCACGGAAGTAAGCGGTGTCGCTTATCTCCCGGGCTTTTATCCCTCCGTGGAGCCTCTTTCAGAGGCCGGGCAGCTCTTGGACCAGGCACTTCGTGAAGAAGCCGGAACCCTAGCCGCCCTGTCAAACGCAAATCAACAATTGGCGTGCCACCACCAATTCCGTGCAGGTCGAATCAAGCAAGGTTCGTGCCACATCCGGGGTGCGGCGCTCGCAGGATACAAACAATGAATTCAACGGCAATTCGATGCGGATGCGGTGCAGGACGCACACAGTTGGGGCGACGAGCGCACAGCCATGAGGCGGCATTTGGCTAACGCGAGTGCGCCGGTCGGCGAAACCGCGTCTTCGAGGACAAAAGGGGGTGTCGAGGGACTGCAATGCGCATGCACGCCATGTCGCTGCGATTGCAGCGTCCGACATCCGGGAATTCGACCGGGGCGTGAACCCGGCCAACGCGGTCCGTCAATCGGCGCCCAGCAATGGCCCTTCTGGCGCCAAGGCGCGCATGACGGGCGCGAATTGCCGCTGGCCCTGGCGAAATCGCAGAGGTGTTGTCGAAGATCGAGGCGGATGTCGAAGGCTGCCACCCGTGCGTCGATCCGCGCCTGCGCCTCTGGGGCTTTCATGCCGCTGCGAATCAGCGGATACTCAATATCGTGCCGCGCCGCGAGCCAAGCCGGCCGGCCCGGGACGGGGCGTTCCTTTTTTCCGTCAGGTGGCAAACATGAAGCCTTGCGACAGGTCCCCGTTGGGGGACTTGGATCGGGTACTCTTTGCGTTTAGGTCGCATTTTGCTTGATTCATGGGCCGTGACCTTCGATTTGCCACGTCGACCCTGAATATGGAAATAGATCTGGCTTTATCGCTGGATATGCGAAAACATCAAAAAGGGGGTATCCATGTCGCTAATTTGGGTGATAGTAGGGTCGACACTTCAATCGATGCTTGCGCTGTTTTTATTTATGCTTGTTGCCTTTTCCGGTGGCGGGATTGCAAACGACGGCTCACTCAGCAAGATTCAAATTGGCGTGCTAGATTTATCGTTATACGCACTTCCGGCCTCGTGCTTCATCGGAGCCGGCATCGTGATTTATTACTACGCCACAGGCGGTAGTGCATACGCATACTGGTGGTATGCTTTGCCCATCCTGATGGCGGCGGCTTATTTATTTTATGCCATGAATATTGCAGGCGGGTAAAGTTGATTTACCGCCCGAAGAGCAATTAAATCCAACACTGGAAAATAG
>JBAUTC010000011.1:0-1690 GCA_049582025.1 Thiomonas sp. | reverse complement strand
GCGCTGCGCGGCGTCGCAAAGCGCGCCGCGAAACCCCAGCATGTCGGGTGCCAGGGGAAGGAGCAGGGGAATGTCGCTCAGGCGCAGCGAACCCGCGAGGCCGCAATGCAGACCGTGCAGGCGCGCCTGGTCGATGAAGACGGCGAGTTGCTCCGGGGCGCAGTGACGCAGCAGACTGCCGCGATGCTTGTCGGCTGTGTCCAGCATCACGCCGTACCAGCCTGAGGCGGCCATGTGGATCATGGCGGCCTGCACCGTGTCACGGTGCCGATAGTCTGCCAGTTGATCGGCGAACAGCACGCCGACAATCTTGTGGCGCGACGCGACCGCGGCCAGACCGTCGACGCAGTCGAGGAGGGTCGGGGTAGGGAACAGGCCGAGCTTGACGATGTCCACCCCGGTCGCGGCCATGTCCAGCGCCGCGGCGCGCAGCTTCAGTGGCTCCATTGACGTGAGATCCCCCACCGTCGCGCTCACCAGCGGCGCGCCCGCAGGGTGCGTTTGCGCGGCGCCAACGATGGCGAGCACGGTGTGCATCGGCAGTGCGCCGAGTGCGCCTGCCGTGGGGTTCTTGGCGTCGATGATGTCGGCGCCCGCGGCAAGCGCCAGATGTGCCTCGTCGGCGCTGTTCACACTGGCGAGCCAGGAGACGTGCCTCATGGCGTGGCCTCCGTGGCGTCGTGCTGCGCACGGTGCGCGGCGATGCGCTGCGTCAGCCAGGACCAGGCTTCGCGTTCGCGTTCGCCGGCGGTCTTGTCCACCGCGATGCTGAGATAGTCGATCTCATGCGTCACGCGATCGGTCGGCAGCAGGTGCAGACGGCTGACCAGGATGCAGGCTTCGATCACCGCTGCTTGGGCGCGGTTGAAGCCGGGAAAGGGGCGATGCATGGTGACGGCCAGTTCGCGGCAGAAAAAGCGCGGGCGCTGCGGGTCGGCGTCGTCCACGCGATCGACCCGCAATTCATGGTGGCTGACGGCGTCGGCCAGATGCCCGCAGCGCACTTGCGCACAGGGCAGCAGGGGCCAATCGCGCCGTCCGGTGAGGCAGCCGGCGTAGACCCGCACATCGTCGGTATGGCTGATCGCGGCCTCGCCCGACTGCCGCAGATGCTCCAGGGTGCGCGAGGGATGGAAGGGCGCAAGCACCACCATGCCGTCTTCGCGCCGGAATCCCAGCGGCGCGATATGCGTGCCGCCGTCCGGCGTGGGCGTGGTGACGATGGCTTCAACGATGAAACTCATGTCTCTGTCTCCCGCTTTTTGCGCAAGGTGCTGCCCACGGCGCGACGGCGCGTCAGGTCGTCGGCAGGCGGCGGAACCATGCAGCCCCAGCGCAGTTCTTCATCCTGCACATAGCGCTTGCCGAGCTGCCAGGCGACTTGCGCCCGGCCCAGTTCCACACCAAGGTAGTAGGCATGCGCGGCGTCATCGTCCACACCGAGATGGGGCCACAGGGCGTAGGGATCCGTGGCGGTGTGCAGGCCGTCGCGGTTGTAGGCGTGGATGCCGTCGCCGCTGATCTGGATGCGATAGTTCGGATCGCGTACCGCCGCGGCCATGCTTGCGATCTGCTCCGCATCGAAGGGGAAGGGCTTGCGCTGGTGCAGGCCGAGCAGCGCGTCGCTGATGCCGCGCGGCAGGCTGCCGGCCTCGCGCGCGGAGTGCATCATGCGGCGCGCGGCGTCGAT
>JBAUTC010000010.1:0-4033 GCA_049582025.1 Thiomonas sp. | reverse complement strand
CGCGCCGAGCAGCACACCGATCAGTAGTGCGGACAGCAGCCCGAGCTCATTCATGGTCGTCATCCTCCTGCGCCCTGATTTCGCGATCTTCCTTGGACACCCAGTGCCAGGCATTGAGACAGCCCAATCCCAGGCCAGCGACCAGCAGCGCCAACGTCCATGAGCGTCCGCCTGCATAGTGACCGTCCAGCCACAATCCCAGCGCCGCGCCAAGGAGGGTCGGGATGGCCACCGACCAGCCGATCAGCCCCATCATGCCGAGGCCCGACCATACGGTCTGCGTCGCATGGCGCTGCGCCTTCAGCTTGCGCGCTGCCTTGATGCCGACCTGCTGGCTGAAAGCGGTCTTGTCTGCAGCGGGTTTGTTGTCTCTATCAGTCATGATCCAGGGTCGCAAAGCGCCGAATGAAGCCGCTTTCCAGTTTGGCAAGCACCGAGCGCACGGTCTTTTCCTGTTCGTCCAGATTGAGAAGGTCCTGCTCAATCGCCTTGTGAAGTTCGCCGAGTTCCATGCCGCCGATGGCATTGCGTACTGAAACCAGGACCTCATTGCCGGTTTTGACCAGTACGCCTTCGTCGACGGCAAGGCTGACCTCGCCTTCGGATTCGGTCTCGTAGGTCAGGATGCCCGGCACCAGCGCGGCAGCGCAGTCAAGACGGTGCGGCAGCAAGCCGAAGGAACCGCTGCCCGACTCGGCAACGATGCGCACCACATCGCGCTTTTCGGCGAAGACCTTGAAGGGCAGCAGGACCTTAAGCTGCATGCTCGCTGACAGCATGTTGATCTTCCTCGGGAGCCTTTTCGATTGCCTCGTCGATCGTACCGATCATGTACAGCGCGCTTTCCGGCACATCCTTGAATTCATCGCGCAGGATGCGTTCGCAGCCATCGAGGGCGTCGTTCAGGCTGACCAGCTTGCCCTTGAGTCCGGTGAATTGCTCGGTCGTGAAAAACGGCTGTGTGAGAAAACGCTCCAACCGCCGGGCCCGCGCCACCACCTTGCGGTCTTCGCTCGAAAGCTGTTCCAGACCAAGCATGGCGATGATGTCCCTGAGGTTGGCGTATTGCGCCAGCGTACGGCGGATTTCCTGGGCCAGCGCGTAGTGGCGCTCGCCGATGACGCCAGGCGTCGCCATTTTCGAATTCGACTGCAGCGGGTCGATCGCCGGGTATAACCCCTCGCTGGCCCGCTTGCGCGACAGCACGATGGAGGCGGAAAGATGCGAGAAGGTATGCACCGCTGCCGGATCGGTGAAATCGTCCGCCGGCACATAGACCGCCTGGATTGATGTGATGGCACCGGTATCTGTATTGGCGATGCGTTCTTCGAGTTGCGCCAGTTCAGTGCCCATGGTCGGCTGGTAGCCGAGGCGGGCCGGCATCTGGCCCATCAACCCTGAAACCTCCATGCCGGCCTGAATGAAGCGAAAGATGTTGTCCACCAACAGCAGTACGTCGCGATGTTGGTCGTCGCGGAAATATTCGGCCATGGTCAGCGCGGCGTGCCCCACCCGGAAGCGTGCGCCCGGCGGCTCGTTCATCTGCCCGAACACCATCACCATGTTGTCGAGCACGCCGGCCGTCTTCATGTCGCGATACAGCTCTTCGCCCTCGCGGCATCGCTCGCCGATGCCACAGAAGATGCTGACGCCTTCTTGCTGGCCAACCACGTTGTGGATCATCTCGGTCAGCAGCACGGTCTTGCCAACGCCGGCTCCGCCGAACAGTCCGGCCTTGCCCCCACGTTCGAGTGGCATCAGCACATCAATGAGCTTGATGCCGGTCTCGAAGACTTCGGATCGGGTCGAGCGATGACCAAGTGAAGGGGGTGCCCGGTGCACACTGCGCCATTCAACGGCGGGCGCTGGAAGTCGGTCGATTGCGGTGCCGAAAACATCGAACATCCGCGACAGGATTTCCTTGCCGACAGGAGCAAGCAAGGGGCCACCACTATCCACCACATGCATGCCACGGGCCAGCCCCTGGGTCGGCGTCAGGGCGATGCAGCGCACATGCTGCGCATCAATCTGGGCCAGGACTTCAATGGCCACCTCGCCATCCTTCCCCGCATGCAACAGGGAGTGAATCGGCGGCAGCAGGGATTGGAAGCGAATATCAACAACGCTGCCACGGACTGAAGTGACGAGGCCTGTATTCGACAAAGCGGTCATGCCTGTCATATGCCTCCCTTCAATATGACTTCAGTCTAATACTGAATCGCCCCCGGTTTTCTGGATGCCTTTGAGCCCAAATTTGCCACATCCTTTGAAGCTGCCCACACGGTCTGAAGAGTTGCGATGAGTCAAAGAAGAATCCATAAAATGGAATGCGCTCGCCGTGTTGTCAGCCCGCAGATTCGCCCGTTTTGTGAAAAATAACACGAATCCGGCGCATGATTGGGTTGAATTTGCAGTGTAT
The DNA here is from genome assembly GCA_049582025.1 of Thiomonas sp. Lineage (GTDB taxonomy): Bacteria > Pseudomonadota > Gammaproteobacteria > Burkholderiales > Burkholderiaceae_C > Thiomonas. The sequence goes on along the minus strand of JBAUTC010000010.1, from coordinate 1,614 downwards.
TTCTACCCCGACCCCTACACTCTTTTGCCATGAAAAGGACGTCTGACACGCCGCATGACCGGCCTCAAAAAGCTGGTTGAATCTCTCCCCGGCCGAGCAAACAGTCCCCTCCACAATCGGAACGAACACCGCAGAATGCATTGAGCCCGATGGATCAATCTCACCCTTCCAACAAGTCGCGCCGCCCGCAAAAGGCGCTGCTGGTGCTGAACTTGGCGGGGTACGCAATCGGTGCGTTGACAATCCTGGGCTATGGCCTCCTCGACTTGCTGCCGGTCATGGTGGCCGGAGCCTACCTTGTCGTCGGTGCTTTGGTGAACGTCGGGCTGTATCTCTGGATACAAGGGCTGCCCGATCGGGTCGTGCGCGAGAAAATCTACCCGACCTACGCCTTTCTTCTGCTCAATGTCGCGGTGCAACTCGGCTTTGCGGTGTGGCAGCCGCAGATCGCCTTCATCGCGATGTTGATCCTGATTGGCATCGTCCCCATTGAGGTTCTGCGCTTTCGCCGCCGCCAGATCGTGTTCATGTACGGCCTGATTGCCGTGATGACCCTGATCGCCCTGCTGCTGAGCAACGGCCGCTGGAGCATTCCCACAGACGGCCGCGCGCAACAAACCTTGCTCTGGCTCGCATTCGCCGAAACCCTGGGGTTCAGCACGGCGACCCAATTGTTCAAGGAACGTTTCAGCCGCAAGTTGGTGCACCACACCACAAAACTCCGCAACGAATTCAAGACGTTTCGCACCATCGCCTATCGCGACGACTTGACGGGTCTGGCCAATCGCCGCGCCTTCATGCAGCAGTTGAGCTCCGCGCTGGACACGCATCCGGAACGCGCCCTCGCCGTGGGCATGATCGATCTCGACCGTTTCAAGATTGTCAATGACCGCCTGGGGCACGCGGTGGGCGATCAGTTGCTGATCGAAGTCGGCAAACGCCTGCGCGGCGCCCTGCGCCACGGCGATGTGCTGGCGCGCCTGGGCGGGGACGAATTCGTGTTGATATTCACGCATTACGCCTCGCTCGATCAGCTCCGCACGGTGGCCGACCGCCTGGTCACAAGCATGGAGCAGGAGTTCGTTGTGCAGAGTCACGTCATGCAACTCGGTCTCTCACTGGGCATCGTCATCCAGCATCAGGCGCAGCCGGTGGATGCGCTGACCCTGATGCGACGCGCCGATCTGGCCATGTATGCGGCAAAAGAAAATGGACGCCAACAATACCGATTCTTTGACCAGCATATGGAGGATGCCCTGCATGAGCGTGATCGCAAGCTGCATTGGGTACTCGACGCCCTGCGCGACAACCGGCTGGAACTGCACTACCAGCCCATTCTGTCGTTCGAGTCCAAAGCTGGTACGAGCGGCGTGGGCATCTACGGGACGGAAGCCTTGCTCCGACTGCGTGACGCTCATGGCGTGCATACCGCAGGGGCGTTCGAGTCGGTGCTTGACGATGAGAAGATCGGCGTGCCGGTCGGCCGCTTTGTGCTGTCTGCAGCCATGGCGCAGGCGCAACACTGGTATGCGGAAGGCCGCAATATCCAGGTCAGCGTCAATATCAGCCCGCGCCATTTTCTCGACCCTCAATTCCTCTCCGACTTGCGCACCG
>JBAUTC010000009.1:0-18824 GCA_049582025.1 Thiomonas sp. | reverse complement strand
GGGTAGAGGTCTTTGACGGCATAAGCCAGCAGATGCGCGGTCGAGTGGCGGATGATTTCCAGGCCGGCCACGTCCTTGTCGGTCACGATGGCCACTTCGGCGTCCTGCGTGAGGCGGTAGCTGGTATCGACCAGTTTGCCGTCGACCTTGCCCGCCAGAGCCGCCTTGAACAAACCCGTGCCAATGGACTGGGCCAGTTCGGCGACCGTCAGCGGAGCGCTGAACTCGCGCTTGGAACCGTCGGGAAGGGTGATGTGAATCATGATGCGTCTCGCTCAAATGAAAAAGGTGCGGCTGGGCCGCACCTTGTCATCAACTATGCACGTGCGTGCGGACCTCTACGAATCAGGGGGTCGGCAAGCAAGTTCGGAAGGGTTGCATGGCGTGATTTGGGCTGAGGCAGGAGAATCAGTTCTTAGCGCTCGCGCATCAACGGTGTCAGTAAATTTTGGTAGGCGGTATTGGAATCGAACCAACGACCTCTTGCATGTCAAGCAAGCGCTCTAACCATCTGAGCTAACCGCCTACGAAGCCGGCAATCATAGCACGGCAAGGATTGACGTCAAACCTCCTCACTTCCTCGATGCCTTGACCACCCCGGAAACGTCAGCGATCAGACCGAGCGCGCGCTTGAGTTTGGCGCTGCTGGCCAATTGAACTGTGAATCGCATTTGCGCCATGTCACCAATCGATCGGGTACTCACCGCGATGACGTTGATGCGTTCCTTGGTCAGTACATCTGAAATGTCCCGCAACAGCCCCTGCCTGTCGTTGGCGCTGACCTCGAGATCGACGGGATAGAGCGCATCGTTGCCGCCCTGGCCTGTCCAGGTCACGGCAATGACGCGTTCAGGATGCTGTGTGGCGATATTGCGGAAATTGATGCAGTTGGCGCGATGGACCGTTACCCCCCTCTCGCGCGTGACGAAGCCGCCGATGGCATCAGGCGGCGCAGGCTTGCAGCAAGACGCCAACTGCGTGAGCAGCGACCCCATGCCGACAACCAGCACCTGTCCGCCCTGCTTCTTTTGCGTGGCGCCGCTTGGCAACGCAACCGCTTCATCCGGCGGTGCGACGGATTGATCTGCGCGAAGGTATGCCTCGATCTGCCGTTGGGAAAATTCGTCTTTGCCAACCCGCTCAAACAATTCATCGGCGGTACGGAACCCCAAGCCATCGGCCAGCGCCTGCAGATTGAAGCTGGTTTTTCCTTCGCGCTGCAGCAAACGTTCGACTTGCGCACGTCCCTTGGCGATGGTCTGTTCCTGCGCGATCTGATTGAACCAGGCGCGCACCTTGGAGCGAGCCCTGGGGCTGCGCAGATACCCCAGTTCGGCGTTGAGCCAATCGCGCGAGGGGCCACCTTCCTTGGCCGCGACAATCTCCACGGTCTGCCCGCTGCGCAGAGGCGTGGTCAGCGGGATCAGTGCGCCATCGACACGGGCACCGCGGCAGCGATGGCCGAGATCGGTGTGCAAGGCATAAGCAAAATCCACTGCCGTGGATCCCTGGGCGAGTTCGACAATACGGGCTTGCGGTGTCAACACGAAGATACGGTCTTCGGCGCCGCCGTCCCCTGGGGATTCAGCAGGGTTTGCGTGCGCCTGCGGGTCAGCGCCGGCAAGTTCCTGCTGGAGTGCGAGCAGTTGGCGCGCGAGGGCAATACGCGCTTGATAGTCACCGGCTTGCGCCTGTCCGTGGTACCCCTTGGCGCCAGCCTCCTTGTAGGCCCAGTGAGCGGCACTGCCTTGTTCAGCGTAGGCGTGCATGGCTTCGGTACGAATCTGGATTTCAAAGATCTGCCCGGCTTCGGTACGCACCACGGTATGCAGCGACTGATAGCCGTTGGGCTTGGGCTTGGCGATGTAGTCGTCGAACTCTTCAGGCAGGGCTGTCCACATCGCATGCACCACGCTCAGCGCGGCATAACAAGCGCTGACGTCAGCAACGATGATGCGCAGGGCGCGCAGGTCCATCACCTGCTCGAACTGCAACTGTTTGCCCTGCATCTTGCGCCAGATGCTGTAAATGTGTTTTGGTCTGCCCACCACCTGCGCACGGATGTTTTGGTGCTGCAGTTCGGCCTGCAAGCGCGCGATGGCGCCGGTGATGCCCTGCTCGCGCTCGACGCGGCGTTCGTCGAGCTTGCGTGCAATGTCTTTGTAAATTGCAGGCTGCAAGAGGCGAAAAGAGAGGTCCTCCACCTCCCACTTCACCTGCCAGATGCCAAGGCGATTGGCCAGAGGCGCATAGACCTCCATGCTTTCGGCCAGAAATGCGGACGGCGCCGGGTTTTTGGTCCGGGTGAAAAACCGGAGAGATTGCAAACGTGAGGCCAGACGCAGCAAAGCGACGCGCAGATCACGGGAGAACCCAAGAAGCAGACGACGCACCAGTTCGGTATGCCGCCGCCGAAGTTCCGCCTCATCTGGCCCGCCACGCGCCATGCGTGAAACCTCGACGAGCTTGCGCGTCTCCACCGCCAACGTAGCCAGCCCTGCACCGAAATGCTTGCGCAGTTGATCTTGGGGATGGGCCAGATGTGGCACCGCCAGATTGAGATAAGCGGCGGCGCGGGCCTCCGCATCTGCGCCCATGTCGGCAAGAATGGTGCTCACGCCATCCGCATGTTCTATCGCGGGTTCGCCGGTCTCCAGAACGACGGTGTCGATCAGCGCGACAGAATAGGCCCGCGCTTGGGCGATGCACGCATCGCCCAAGCCGCTCTGCGGTGCGGCGCCCTGCGGGTCAGACTGATTGGGAGTCACGGCAACAGAAAATCGCGCACGATGGCCACCTGATCAGCCTGCACCAGAGTAGGCGCATGCCCGACTCCAGCCAGCTCAACCAACCGCGCCCGCGGACAGCGCTGAGTCATGGCTTGCGCAGTGACCCTGTTGAGGATGTCTGATTCAGCGCCACGCAGCACCAGGGTCGGGGCGGCAATCTGCTCATACGCCTGCCACAAAGCCACTTCTCCAACCGCGATGGCCTGCGCCGTCGAGGCGGTGAACGGCTGGGAGAGCGCAGGGTCGTAATGCAGCCGCCAGCCATTGCCGTCGGCACGGAGCATCGGCCGGGTCAGCGCCATCCACTGGTCGTCGGTGTGCGGGCCAAAACCTTCGGAGATATCTCGCAAGGACGCAGCGGCCTGCTCCGGCGTGTCGAACTGCATTTGGCGGCCGACATAACTGGAAATCCGCGTCAAACCACGCGGGTCTAGCGACGGGCCGACATCATTGAGCACGAGACGATCCACCGGGCTGTGCTGCATGCCAGCCAGCGCGATGCCAATCAGCCCGCCCAGCGAGGTGCCGACATACGCGAGGCGACGCGCCTGCAGACGCGCCAACAGAGTGACAAGATCAGCGAGATATTGGGGGACTTGGTAGAGCGCCGGATTGTCCAGCCAGTCCGATTCTCCGCGTCCCGGAAGATCTGGACAGACGACACGTCGGCGGGATTGCAAGGACTGAGCCAGCACATCGAAGTCGCGACCTTGCCGGGTCAGGCCATGCACACAGACGACCACATCGTCACATTCCGAATCGCCCCACTCCCAATAGGCCAGACGATGCAGCCCGCCTGGATGCAGGCATTGCACATGGTGGAGACGGGGCTGGTTTTGCACGGCGTTCTGGGGGAGCAATGACCGGGTCATCATACAGAAAGGTCCCCCCTGCGCCTGTGTTCGCGCCGCGCGCCGCACCTTACTTCTGCGATTGCGCCTGACTGCCTTGCGGCAAAATCGTCGGGCTTCGCGCGGTATTGCGAATCTGTTGACGCAACAACGCCCGCTGCTGCGGGGTCAATACATGGTGTGCCACGGGATCAGAGGCGCCCGGACTGAGGACATGGGAAGCGCTGCGACGTTTGGCGGCATATACCGCTTGAGTTCCATTCCACAGCGTGGGCATGGTGCCAACTGCCACGGCCGCTCGCTCCCCCAGCCTCCCCACGGCGACGGCTGCTATGGTCGCCTGCGACGCTAGGCAGGCAACGCAAGCGCTCAAAGCAAATAACACGCGAAATTGGGGCATGGGCGTATCCAAAGTTTGCAATTGAAATTGTCGAAGCGAACGGGGCCGAATCGGCTCGCTCTGGCAGTAAACTCTGTAACAAGCCTTAAGCTGTTACACAGCGACAAGGAAGGTTGGCAGCCGGGTCTGCCTTGTTTTCTTTCAGGAATCATGCCTCTATGGACCACGAAAAACCAAAAAAGCTGATGGTCGTCGACGACGACGCGCGCATTCGCGACCTGCTGCGTCGCTATCTCTCGCAAGAAGGCTATGAAGTTTTCGTGGCGGAGGATTCGAAGGCCATGTCGCGCATCATGGTGAAGGAGCGCTTTGACCTGATCGTGCTCGACCTAATGCTCCCTGGCGAAGATGGTCTCTCCATCTGCAAGCGCCTGCGCGCATCCAAAGACCAGACGCCCATCATCATGCTCACAGCCAAGGGCGAGGACGTGGACCGCATCATCGGACTGGAAGTCGGCGCGGACGACTACCTGCCCAAGCCGTTCAATCCGCGCGAACTCCTTGCGCGCATCAGTGCCGTGCTGCGCCGCCAGCCATCGCCGGAGTTGCCGGGCGCGCCCTCGCGCGAGGACGAAACCGTCGTGTTCGGCCCGTTCAGCCTCGACCTGGCGCGCCGTGAACTCAGCAAAAACGGGGACGTCATCAGCCTGACCACCGGCGAATTCGCCATGCTCAAGGCCTTGGTGCGGCACCCGCGCCAACCACTGTCGCGCGACCGTCTGGCCGAACTGGCCCGCGGCCGCGACTACGAGGCCTTTGATCGCAGCCTGGACGTGGCCATCTCGCGCCTGCGCAAGATCATCGAAACCGACGCGGCGCATCCGCGCTACATCCAGACCGTCTGGGGCGTGGGCTATGTCTTCGTCCCCGACAACGCCGAAGGCTGATGCCCCAGACAGCAATTCCGTGCCGTCCGCTCCAGGACCTGGCGTCGGGTTGTTACCTCGGATGATGCGCTGGATCAGCGGCCTGTTCGGCCGTTTGTACTGGCGCACCTTCCTGCTCATCGTGCTGCTGGTCAGCGCCAGTCTGGCGACCTGGTTCCAGAGTTTTCGCCTGCTCGAACTCGGACCGCAGGTCGAGCAGACTTCGCGCCAGATCACGAGCCTGATCGACCTCACTCGCCTGGCGCTCATTCACTCCGATCCCCAGTACCGTGTCTCCTTGCTCGATGATCTGGCGAAAAAGGAGGGGATCTACATCTATCTGCGCAAGCCCGGCGATCAGTGGACGCCGATGAATCACACCGAATTCACCAAGCGCCTGGAGACGGCAGTCGATACGCGCCTGAAGGAGCAACTCGACTTTGCCGATATGGTCAACGACCGCCCTGGACTATGGATCGGATTCCAGATTGCAGGCGATCCATACTGGTTGCTCCTGGATCGCTCGCGCATCGCCCCCTCGCTGAGTGAGACCTGGGCCACCTGGGGGGCGATCGCCACCCTGCTCGCACTGATCGGTGCAGCAGTGATTGCCAGCTTTGTGAACAAACCCCTGCGCGATCTGCGGCTGGCCACGGCGCGGGTCGGCGCGGGAAACTACTCGCAAATGCTCGATGAGCAGTCCGGCATGCGCGAGATCCGCGAAGTCAACCGTGGCTTCAACCGCATGGCGCGTACCCTGCAGGAAGTGGAAGAGGAACGCGCGCTGATGCTCGCCGGCATTTCGCATGACATACGTACCCCGCTGGCTCGCCTGCGTCTGGAAGCCGAACTCAGCGTGCCGGATGAACAGGCACGCGAGAACATCATCGACGACATCGAGCAGGCCGACCGCATCATCAGCAAGTTTCTCGAATATGCCAGCAGCACCACACCCAAGCTCGAAACCGTCGAACTCAACGCCCTGGTCGATTTTGTCCGCGACCGCTATCAAAAAGACGAAACCGTGGTGCTGCATCTGCACACACCGCAAGTGCCGCCCGTGCAGGCCAACACCCTGGAGTTGCAGCGCGTCGTGGTCAATCTCGTGGAAAACGCCAAGCGCTATGCGCTGACCCCAGGTGAAGTGCACACGGATCTGGAAATCAACCTGCAACCAGGCATCGATTCCGTGCAGCTCACCGTGCGCGACCACGGCCCCGGCGTCCCAGAAGAGCAACTCACCCAGCTCACTCAGCCGTTCTTTCGTGGAGATGCCGCACGCACCTCAGCCAAGGGAACGGGGCTCGGCCTGTCCATCGTGGAAAAGACAATCGCAGCCATGGGCGGCCGACTGGAACTCAGCAACGCCGCAAACGGCGGCCTGCAGGTGCAAATCTGGTTGCAGCAGAAAAACGTCAACTCATTGTGAGGCAGACAACTCCAGCTGCAGCCGAATCCGCAACTTCACTGCGTTGAGCCCATCCTCGGCCCCGCCACGCACTGGTCCGACCCTGGAGGCAATCCTCACCTGCACATTCTGTTGTTCGGCCCATTGCAGCGCCGCTTCCAGTTGGCGATGCACTGTACCGCCTCCGGTTCCCGCCACGACCAGACCACGCAGCGGCGGCTGCAACGCGGCAGCCCCAACCAGGCCGCGCACCAAGGCGCCGTCGGCAGCGGCATGGCTGAACACCATCTCCACCCGCGGCCAGGCGTCTTGGTCCGGTATGGCGTAAGGTGCGCCGTGCTCGGCAATTGGCTGGCGCCAAAGACGCAGATCGTCACCATCGACCTCGCCCAGCGGACCGCGCTCGCCCGAGGAAAATGCATCCACCAGATGACTGTTTGCCTTGGTCACATCGCGCGCCGCGTGCACACGGCCATGCAACACGCACACCACGCCAAGACCCCGAGCTTGAGGTTGAACCGCAACCCGTATCGCGTCGAGCAGGTTTTGCGGTCCGTCGGCATTGAGCGCGGTGGCCGGACGCATTGCCGCGGTCAGCACTACCGGTTTGTCGCCGCGATGCACGAGTTGGAGAAAATATGCGGTCTCTTCAAGGGTGTCGGTGCCATGCGTGATGACGCAGGCCTCGATTTCCGGCTGTGCAAGCCAATGTGCCACCCTCACCGCCAAGCGGCTCAAGACCGAGAGGTCCATGTCCTTGCTGTCGACATTGGCCACCTGTTCGGTGTGGATGCGCGCCAGTCGTGAAAGCGACGGGATGTCCTGCAACAACGCATCGACGCTCAACACGCCAGCGGTGTAGCCCGGCAGACTGGGGTCGCCGGTCGCCGTCCCCGCGATCGTGCCGCCGGTGCCCAGGACCACGATCTGGGGCAATGGATGGTCTGCTGATTCATGTGTCATGAAGAGAGCCCTTTGCAGATAAGCTGTTTTGATTTACAGTGCTGTGAAAATAATCAAGCTGGAAACTCACTCAGTATTCCGACATGTGCATTCGGTTGCGTTGTCTCGTTGCGTTGGATTCATTGTGCCTTTGCTGGAGCCCCCTCTCATGCGCCGCCTCATTTCCAAACTCACCCCCCGCCAGCAGGAAATTCTCGATCTGATCACCGCATCTGTTCGTGAACTCGGTTATCCGCCGACCCGCGCCGAGATCGCCGCACGTCTGGGATTTCGTTCAGCCAACGCCGCGGAAGACCATTTGCAGGCCTTGGCGCGCAAGGGCGTCATTGAACTCACACCCGGCGCCTCGCGTGGCATCCGCATCGCCGAATCGCAGCGCGAACGCGCAAGCCATTCCGGGCGGGGGCAAAACGGTTTGGGCTTGCAGCTCGCACTGCCCGGCGCCGAGCAACTCTGTCTGCCGCTTGTCGGTCGCGTTGCGGCTGGCCATCCCATACTGGCGCAGGAACATATCGAGCAAACGCTGGTGGTCGATCCTGCCGCGTTTTCGGTCCGGCCAGACTACCTGCTCAAGGTCCGCGGCATGAGCATGCGCGACGTGGGCATTCTCGACGGCGATCTGCTGGCGGTGAAAAGCAGCAGTACAGCGCAAAACGGTCAGATCGTGGTGGCGCGCATCGGGGACGAAGTCACTGTGAAGCGGCTGCGCACCCATGCCGGCCATATCGAACTGCTGCCCGCCAACCCGGAGTTTGCGCCCATCCGCGTGGACGCCAGCCAGGCTTTCGCCATCGAAGGGCTGGCGGTGGGTTTGCTGCGCGGCGCGCTGAACTGAGAGCTCTTGCTCGACGGTCAGACGGCAGGCGGTGGCTGCCGCGACTTCCACCACCCCCACACCGCGGGCAACAATGAAAGCACGATGATGCCCATGGTCATCATGCCGAGATTGTGTTTGATCCACGGAATATTGCCGAACAGATATCCCGCCATGACCAGCGCCCCGACCCACAGCGTGGCACCCAGCATGTTGTAGGCGAGAAATTTGCCATAGGACATTTCGGCAACCCCGGCGACAAACGGTGCAAAGGTGCGGATGAAGGGCATGAAACGTGCGGCCACAATGGTGATGCCGCCGTATTTTTCGTAGAAGGCATGCGCCTTGTCGAAAGCGCGGCGGTTGAACCAGCGCGAGCCCTTCCACGAAAACACTTTGTGGCCAATCGCCTTGCCAATCTGGTAATTGAGGCTGTCGCCCAGGACAGCGCCGAGCCACAGCACCGCCATCGCCCCAGGCAGGCTCAACGCCCCGGAAGCAGCAAAGGCACCGACGACAAACAACATGGAGTCGCCAGGCAGGAAGGGCATGATCACCAGCCCGGTTTCGATGAACACAACGCCGAACAACAGCCCATACACCCACGGACCATAGGCCGAGATGAACTGCGCCAGATGCACGTCAAAGTGCAGAATCAGGTTAACGAGGGTGTGCAGGTCCATGCGGCTGGGGTGGCGTAGATGAGAGACAGGCAGTCAAACGGTTCTGCCAGAATTGTGCGGGGCGGCGAGCGACCTAAGGCGCATGCTGCGATCGAGAACTGTGCAGAAACCAGGCACCCGCAGAAACCTGCCTGCGGTATGCCTGCTTACAGCCTGAAAAGTATACTGAGCGCAGTTGTCCACTCCTCTGCGCCACGGCATCCATTGCCTCGCGTGCTCCTCCATTGCTGCAACCCCAACGTCCGATTCGTCCCCTGCCGGACGTGCTCATCAGCCAGATTGCCGCCGGCGAAGTCATCGAGCGCCCAGCCTCTGCGCTACGCGAACTGCTCGACAACGCGATCGACTCCGGGGCCAGCGCCATCACCGTGCGTCTGGAACAAGGCGGCCTGGGCAGCGTGCAGGTGGAAGACGATGGCTGCGGCATCCCGGCGGATGAACTGCCGCTGGCACTGTTGCGCCATGCCACGAGCAAGATATCCGACCTCGACGAACTGCACCATGCCGCCAACCTCGGCTTTCGCGGTGAGGCGCTGGCAGCGATGGCTGCCGTGGCCGAGATCGAGATCATCAGCCGCCGCGCGGATGCCGACGGCGCCAGTATCCGCGCCAGCGCAGGACTTGTGGGCGCGACGCAGCCAGCCGCCGCGCAGCCCGGCACGCGCGTGACCTTGCGGCAACTTTTTTTCAACCTGCCCGCGCGGCGCAAATTCCTCAAATCCCCGAGCACCGAATACGCCTGGTGCGCCGATGTGGTGAAACGCACCGCCATCGCCCACCCGCAAATCGCACTGCGCCTGTGGCATGACGGTCAACTCAAGCTGCAGTTCGAGCGCGATACCTCGGTTCATGGACTGAACCGCCTCGCTGCCGTTCTGGGCGAGGCTTTCAGCACGCACGCGCTGCCAATGGCGACGCAGATCGGCCCGCTCACCGTGCGTGGTCTGGTGTGCAAACCCACCGCTGCCCGCGCCCGCGCGGATGTGCAGCACATCATCGTCAACAACCGCTGGGTGCGCGACCGCACCGTGGCGCACGGCGTGCGCGCGGCCTATGCCGATGTGCTGCATGGCGCGCTGCAGCCGCAATACGCCCTGCTGCTCGATCTGCCGGCCGAACTGGTCGATGTGAATGTGCATCCGGCCAAATCGGAGGTGCGATTTCGCGATGGTTCCGCCGTGCATCAGGCCGTGCGCCATGCGGTGGAACACGTGCTCGCCAAGTCTGGCGGCGAAGCCGAGCCACCACCGCATGACACCCCGCTGGCTGCGCTGATGCACGAGCAGGCCCGTGCGCCGCAACCGACGACCGCGCCATTGGCTTTCAGCTACACACGGCAAAGCCCACCACCTTGGGATGCCGTCGCCCACGCCTACGCTCCCTTGGCGGCGGCCACGCCATTGCAGGCGCAGGACGGCGCCGCAGCGCATGCCCATGCCGAGTCCGTTGTATACACCGCACCGCAGGCAGAAGGCGCCGACTTCCCCCTCGGTTTCGCGCTGGCGCAACTCCTCGGCATTTACATCCTGGCGCAGAACCGGCATGGGCTGGTCATCGTCGACATGCACGCAGCGCATGAGCGTATCGTCTATGAACGCCTGAAGGCGGCAGAGCTTGGTGACGCGCCAGTCGCCGTCCAGCCGCTGCTGATCCCCGCAGCGTTTGCAGCGAGTGACGCTGAAATCGGCGCCGCTGAGGACTATGCCGACGCCTTGCAATCCCTGGGCATCGAACTCGACCGCGCCGGGCCCGGCAGCCTGGTGGTGCGCTCCACTCCAACGCTGCTGGCGCATGCCGACCCCACCCGCCTCGCGCGCGGCGTGCTCGCCGATCTCGTGTCTCAAGGGACGAGTGCGCGTTTGCAGGAGCGGCGCAATGCACTCCTTTCCAGCATGGCATGCCACGGTGCGATACGCGCCAACCGCCAGCTCACACTGGCCGAGATGAACGCCCTGCTGCGCGACATGGAACGCACCGAGCGCGCCGACCAGTGCAACCACGGTCGCCCGACCTGGCGGCAAATCGGCCTGGCCGATCTGGACGCGCTGTTCCTGCGCGGTCGCTGATATGCCCCTGCCGTTGGATGCGCAGCCGGTCGTCTGCATCGTCGGTCCGACTGCGAGCGGCAAGACCGCCGCTGCGCTGCGCATCGCCCAGCAAGCCCAGGCGCAAGGCAGGGAGGTGGAAGTCATCAGCATGGATTCCGCACTGGTCTATCGCGGCATGGATATCGGGACCGCCAAGCCCAGCGCCGAAGAGCGTGCCCTCGCCCCCCACCACCTTCTCGACATTCTCGATCCGGCGCAGGCCTACAGCGCCGCGCTGTTTGTCGCGGATGCGCAGCGACTGATCGGCGAGATCCGCCGCCGCGGAGCGCAGCCGCTCATCGTTGGCGGCACCATGCTTTATCTCAAGGCGCTGCAATCAGGCTTGTCCGAGTTGCCTCAGTCCGATGCCGCCACACGCGCGCAACTCGACGCCGACGCCGCCCGCCTCGGGTGGCCCGCACTGCATGCGCGCCTGGCGGAAATCGATCCACTCACCGCCGCCCGCCTCGCCCCCAACGACGCCCAGCGGATCCAGCGCGCGCTGGAGGTCTGGCTGCGCAGCGGCAAGCCGCTTTCGGCACACTTCGCAGCACCCCGCAACACGGCACAGCCCGTTCCATCCCCCATCCCCCTGCGTATCGTGTCGCTGGAGCCTTCCGATCGCAGCGTGCTGCATGACCGCATCGCCCAGCGTTTCGACAACATGCTGGCCGCCGGTTTTCTCGAAGAACTGCACGCCCTGCGAGAGCGCGGCGACCTCAGCCCTACGCTGCCGTCCATGCGCGCTGTGGGATATCGTCAGGCCTGGAGCTATCTGGACGGCGACATCAACGCCACGCAGTTCCGCGAACAAGCCATTGCCGCCACCCGCCAGCTCGCAAAACGGCAGCTCACCTGGCTGCGCTCCATGCCGCAGCGCGCGGTGTTCGACTGTCTCGCACCAGTGGAGATTCAAGTTTTCTGAATCGGGGCCGTTAAGTGAACTGTAAATCTCACTTGATGCCGCCCTCCTGTGCCACTGCTCCAGTCCCCTTCGACGTCTGCGCGCGATGACCAGCTGACTGACCCGCAGTTGGCGGCGCACCCACTCGCGGGGTTTGCTCTCGTCTTCCAGCTCACGCAGCGCGCCGGGCAGTTGCAGTTCATCCAGGCCAGCGCGTCGGCGCAGATGGTCTGCGGTCTGAGCGCCGAGGCCCTGGAGCGCTCCAGCACCGCATTCATTGGACGCATCCACGTGGCCGACCAGGCCGATTTCCATGCTTCGCTGCAAGCCAGTGCCTTGCATGGCGAATCCTGGAACTGGGAAGGCCGCATCCTGACCGAGGGTGAGATCAAGTGGATCAACATCCGCGCCGCCGTCACGCGCCTGGAATCCGGCCATGCGCAATGGGACGGCATCATGATCAACATCAGCCATGCGCGCCGCCGCGAGTCGGATCTGCGCGACATGGCTGCGCACATGGAGCATGCACGGGAGCAGGAGCGCGCGCGCCTCGCCCGCGACATGCACGACGAACTCGGTCAGCTGCTGACCGCGCTGAAGATGGACATCAGCCTGCTGCGTCGGCGGCTCGGATCGGACGACGCCCAGCTCAACAGCATGAGCAGCCTGGTGGACGCCGCCACGGCGGCCGGCAGGAGCGTTGCAGCGCAGCTCCGCCCGGCGGTTCTCGATCTGGGGTTGACCGAAGGCCTGCTCTGGCTGGCCGAGCAGTTCACCCAGCGCTATGAAATTCCTGTTGAACACCAGCTTGACAGCGCTGGCGAACTCGACGACATGACGGCGATCCAGGTCTTTCGCATCGCGCAGGAGGCGTTCACCAATATCGCCCGCCACGCGCAGGCCAAATCCGTGCGCTTCGCGCTCGTGCGCACCCCGGGTCTGATCGCGCTGGACATCGTCGATGACGGACTGGGCTTCACCACCCAGACACAGGCCAGTCAGACGTCCTTCGGCCTGCGCGGCATGCGCGAGCGCGCCCACCTGCTGGGCGGCGCGCTGGACTGCATCAGCGCACCCAACAAGGGCACCACCATCCGCTTGCGCGTGCCGTGCACCGACTCCTCCGCCGACTGAGCCGCCCATGGAAGCCGCGCGCGTTCTCATCGTTGACGACCATGCCCTGGTGGGCGCCGGGCTTGCGCGCATGTTGGAAGCCGACGGCTTGCAGACCCAGTGGTGCGGCGACGCTTCCCAGGCGCTGGACGCCATCCGCAACGCGTCCTGGAACGTCGTCCTGCTCGACGTGTCCATGCCCGGCAGTGACGGACTCGACCTGCTCAAGCGCATCAAGGCCAGCGATCCCCGCCTGCCGGTGCTGATGTTGAGCATGCACGCCGAACACCTGTTCGCCATGCGCGCCTTGCGCAGCGGTGCTGCCGGCTACCTCACCAAGGACAGTGCGCCCGACATCCTGATCGCTGCCATCCGCACTGTGGCCAAAGGCAAGCGGTACCTCACGGCACCCGTGGCCGAGCAACTCGCCAATCACTTCCAGGATGGAGAGTCCGCGAACGCACTCCCGCACCAGACCTTGAGCGACCGCGAATTGCAGGTGCTGCTACGCATCGGAGCCGGACGCACCGTTGGCGAAGTGGCGCGTGAACTGCATCTGAGCGTCAAGACGATCAGCACCCACAAGACGCATCTGATGCAAAAAATGGCCATTGCGCGCGATGCGGATCTGGTGCGTTACGTCCTCGACCATGGTCTGGTGTGATGGCTCGTCGTTGTCGGAATTTTCCGACCCCCCAGCGCGTCTTTGTCCGATGCCGCCACGAGCAGCCGACCGATGGGCGGATTTGCGCCGCACTTCAACAATGACCACACGATTTCTTTAGTTCTCTGAAAGCTGGCTCATGCAACTGATGGTGGTCGACGATTCCGCGCTGGTGCGCGAACGCCTGGCGAATCTGCTCTGCGGCATTGCCGGGGTGGAAAGCGTGCTGCAGGCGGACAGCGGGCAGCGAGCGCTGGATCTGCTGCAGGCAGATACGACCTGCGCAGTGCGCTTCATCGTGCTCGACATCGAAATGCCCGGCGAAAGCGGGCTGCAGCTCCTGCAGCGCATCAAGGCGAGCCGGGCCGATGTGCGCATTGCCATGTTCACCCAACATGCCAACTCGCAACATCGCGCCCGCAGCATCGGCGGGGGCGCCGATTACTTCTTCGACAAGAGCTCCGATATCGAGCACCTCGAAACCACCGTGCGCCATCTCGTCGCGCAATTTCATTGACCCGTCTGCTGACAACGCCATGACCGATTCCACCACAACACAACACGTCGACGCCGCTGCGCAGGTCGACAATCTGTGCGCACAGGCGCTGCCCGTTCTCGGGCAACAGATCGACGCCGGACGCGCACAGATGGAAACCGCCATCCTTGCGCTCAGCCGACGCTTCTCCAGCCTGCACAGCCGCCTTGAAAACGCTGTCAAGGCGTCGCAACAGGCGGCTGCCGGCATGGATGGCGGCGAGGGTGTTGTCGCGGTGTTCCAGCGCAGCGAAGGCGAACTCGGCGGCGTCCTCGATCAATTACGCGACGCGCTGGCCAAACGCGCGGCCATGGTGTCCGAAGTGCTGGGCATGTCGCGCTATACCGAGGCACTGGAGAAGATGTCCGCAGAGGTATCCGCGCTGGCCGCCAAAACCAATCTTCTCGCGCTCAATGCAGCCATCGAAGCGGCCCGCGCAGGGGAGAACGGTCGTGGCTTCGCCGTCGTGGCTGACGAAGTGCGCAAGCTCTCCGCCCAATCGCGCGATACCGGCCGCAAGATGGGCGAGCAAGTGCAGATCATTACCGGCGCCATCCAGACCCTGACGCGCTCGGCGGAGCAGTCGCAAAGGGAAGAACAGCAATTCCTGAGCCGATCCGAATCATCGATCGATCAGGTCCTGGCCCGTCTGCGCGACGTGGCCACTGGCCTGTCCGAATCCTCCGATCTGCTGCAGCGGGAAAGCGGCGGTATCCGCGAGGAAATCGGCGATGTGCTTGTCTCGCTGCAATTCCAGGACCGCGTCAGCCAGATCCTCACCCACAGCCGCGACAGCCTTGACGCCCTGGTGGTGGAACTTCAGAGCTACCAGTCGCGGCGCGCCAACGCCCCGGAGGCGCAACTGGACACCGTCGGATTCATGCAGCGCATCGCCAACGGGTACACCACGCAAGAGCAGCGCCTCAATCACGATGGGCAGTCCACGGTCGATGCACAGGACGGCGGCGACGTCACCTTCTTCTGAAGCCTCGACCCCATTCAATTTCGTTCAACTCCTTCACTTGCACATTGCCATGGCTAAAACCATTCTCATCGTCGACGACTCCGCTTCCTTGCGCCAGGTGGTCAATATTGCCCTCGCCAGCGCGGGCTACGACGTCATCGAAGCCTGCGACGGCGTGGACGCGCTGACCAAGCTTGATGGCCGCAAGATCCATCTCATCATCAGTGACGTAAACATGCCCAATATGGACGGCATCAGCCTGGTAAAGGAAATCAAGCAGAAAGCCGACTACAAGTTCACCCCCATCATCATGCTCACCACCGAGAGCCAGGACGACATGAAGGCGCAGGGCCAGGCCGCAGGTGCGCGCGCCTGGGTGGTCAAGCCCTTCCAGCCGGCGCAGATGCTGACCGCGGTGTCCAAACTCATCGCGCCCTGATCGCTTCCGGAGGAGATACCGTGGACTTCATCGAACACCAAGCCGGCCCCGCCTGCAGCGTTGCGTTGCAGGGCGCACTGGACATTTACGCTGCCGCACAAGTGCGTGAACACCTCGCCGAACTGATCGCAAAGCATCCTCTGGTCGAGCTGCAACTGGCCGAGGTCGACGAGATCGACGCCGCCGGCGTGCAGATCCTGCTTTCTGCAAAGCAGCAGGCAAGCAATCTCGAACACAGTCTCAAGCTCACAGCGCACAGCCCGGCCGTCATCGACGCACTGGAACTGTGCGGCCTGCTGGCTTACTTCGGCGACCCGGTGGTCGAGTTCGGCCACACCGCCCAGGCAAAGGAACACGCATGAACTTCGAACAACAAATGCAGCAAGCGATGCGCTCTTTCATCGCCGAGGCCCGGGAACTGCTCGAAGGCATGGAACAGGGGCTGATGGAGCTGGAAACGCAAGCGGACAGCGAGCGCATCAACGCCCTGTTCCGCGCCGCGCACACCATCAAGGGCTCGGCAGGACTGTTCGGTCTGGACAGTGTCGTGCGCTTCACCCACCATCTGGAAAGCGTGCTCGACCTGATGCGCGCCGACAAGCTGGCCGTCAGCAGCGACATCGTCGCCGTGTTGCTCCAGGGACGCGACCATCTGGCGCGGCTGATCGAACAGGTGGACCAGCAAGGCCAGTGCGTGGGCGACACGCCCGAAGAACAGGCGCTGGTCGCTCGTCTCCAGGCGGTGCAGCAGCCCGCGGGCGTGGCGCTGGCCGTGGCCACGCCCGTTGCCGTACCAACCCTGCAGCACTCCAGCACGGCCGACCCGGTCACCATCCTGGCGCATGGCGCGGCAATCACGGCTACCTGGCACCTGTCGCTGCGCTTCGGCGCCGACAGCCTGCGCAACGGCATGGATCCGCTGGCCTTCATCCGCTATCTGCGCGGTCTGGGCGAGGTCGTCGGTCTGGTCACCCTGACCGACGCCCTGCCCCCGCTGGATGCAATGGATGCAGAAACCAGCTACCTCGGCTTTGAGATCAACTTCAGGAGCGAGGCCAGCAAGGAAGACATCGAAGCAGTGTTCGAGTTCGTGCGGGAGGACAGCATCATCCGCATCCTGCCCGCGCACAGCCGCATTGCCGACTATGTGGAACTCATCCGCAGTCTGCCGGAAGATGATCTGCGCCTGGGCGACATCCTGGTGCAAATCGGCACCCTGACGCACAACGAACTGGCCGACGCCCTGAGCACTCAGCACGACGCGCAGGTGGGTGGCACGCCCGCAGCGCCGCTGGGCGAGATTCTGGTGCGCGAAGGCGCCACCCACCAGCCCATCGTGCAGGCCGCGCTCGACAAACAGAAACAGGTCAAGGAAAAACGCAGCCGCGACAGCCAGATGCTGCGCGTCGCCGCCGACAAGCTCGACGCTCTCATCAACCTTGTGGGCGAGCTGGTCATTGCCAGCGCCGGCAACGCCCTGCATGCGCAGAGCGCCGCGCAACTTGAGGCCGCAGCGCAGGTTACCCGACTGGTGGAGGACATCCGCGAGCGAGCGCTGAAACTGCGCATGGTGGAAATTGGCGAAACCTTTGCTCGCTTCCAGCGCGTGGTGCGCGACGTGTCACGTGAACTCGGCAAGGACATCGCCCTGGCAATCGAAGGCGCCGACACCGAGATGGACAAGACTCTGGTCGAGCGCATTGCCGACCCGCTGATGCACCTGGTGCGCAACTCGATGGATCACGGCATCGAAGCGCCGGAGGTCCGTGCGGCGCGCGGCAAACCGGCGCAGGGCACGCTGCGGCTGTCAGCCTGTCACGACTCGGGCAGCATTCTCATCACCGTGGCCGACGACGGCGGCGGACTCAACCGCGAGCGCATCCTGGCCAAGGCCGTAGAACGCGGCCTGCTCAATCCTGAGCACGCCGCCACCATGCCCGACCATGAGGTCTGGACGCTGATATTTGAACCCGGATTCTCCACCGCAGATGCCATTACCGACCTTTCCGGCCGGGGCGTCGGCATGGACGTCGTCAAGCGCAACATCGAGGCCATCCGCGGCAGCATCGACATCCAGAGCGCCGCCGGAGTTGGCACCACCATGCGCCTGCGGCTGCCGCTCACCTTGGCCATCATCGACGGCTTCCTGGTGCGAAGCGCCGACCGGACCTACGTCCTCCCGCTCGACTCCGTGATGGAGTGCATGGAATTCGAGCATGACGCCACACGGCAGGGCTACATCAATCTGCGCGGCGAAGTGCTGCCCCTGCTGCATCTGCGCGACGCGCTCGGCACCGGGGGAGAAGACGATGCCAACGCGCCAGCGCGGCGCAATGTCGTCGTCGTGCAGACCGCAGGTCAGGTGGCCGGCCTGGTGGTCGATGCGCTCATGGGCGAATACCAGACCGTCATCAAACCGCTCGGCGCACTGTTCACCCATCTCCAAGGCATCAGTGGCTCCACCATCCTCGGCAACGGCGAGGTCGCACTGATTCTCGACGTTTCCACCCTGATGTCACAGGCCATCCGGCGCGGCACCACCACGCCTGCGTCCCGCCTGCTCGCAGCCTGACGCGCAGCACACCGTAACGTTCCACTTCGCACTCCTTGAAATTAAAGAACCATGTTCAAGAACCTTCGCATCAGCCTGCGCCTGGCGCTGGCATTCGGTTTGCTCGTGCTGCTGCTGCTTGCCACCAGCGCCTTCGGCCTCATCCAGATGAGTCGCATCAACGGCCACATTGAAACCATCGTGGGCGTCCAGGTCGCGGCGCAACGGCAGCTCAACACGGTCTACACGAACTTCCAGAACACCACCCGCACAACCATGCGCTGCCTGCTGCAACAGGCCTTTACCCCCGCCGACAAGCAGAAAATCAGCAGCAACCAGGCTTCGACCAACGCGGCGATGAAAAAGCTTGCCGCAATGGAGTTGCCAGCAGCCATGGTCACCGACGTCGAGAACGTCAAAGCGGTGCTCCACCGCAGCCGTGCGGCGGAAGAGCACGTGATCGACGTGATGCAGCAGAACAACTTCGGCTACGCCACCAGTGATTACCTCAAACTGTCGCTGCCCGTCGTGCGCGCGCTTGGCGATGCGATGAAGACGCTCACCACCGATCAAGAAGCTCGCATCGACGAGATGCATCACCGCGCCCAGGCCGATTACGCCCGCGCACTGACTCTGAGCCTCGTCTCTGGCGGGATCGGCGTGTTGCTGGCCATCGGACTCGGGCTCTGGATCACGCGTTCCATCACCCGTCCGCTGTCGCAGGCGGTGGGGGTGGCACAGCGCGTGGCCGAGGGCGATCTGTCGGTGCGGATCGTGGCGACCTCGCGTGATG
>JBAUTC010000008.1:0-4592 GCA_049582025.1 Thiomonas sp. | reverse complement strand
GATGCGGATTTGAGCCATGCGCCGGGTTTGCGGTGAGCCGGTTGGACCGCGCCAAAATTCAACCCTGACCCCGCGCGCAGCTTGTTTGCCACGGCTCAGTCGCCGATCGGCATGTGGCTCAAATCCGCATCGGCGCCAACAGCATTCAGTCTCACCGTCTTCGCTATGCTGACAGTTTGCGTTGACGCATCCGCCCGTGCGGCGGGAGCGGCGAGAATCCCGGCAGACCATCCTGACATACACCCCTTGGAGAACGCCTGATGAAATTTCCTGCTTACGCGCTTGGCCTTGCCGGACTGATTCCTTTCATCGCACTGGGTTTGGCGGCCTGGGTTGCGCCCGAAACCTCGCTTACCGCGGTGGTCGTGATTCAGGCGCAATATGCGGCAGTCGCCCTGGCGTTTCTGGGTGCGCTGTATTGGGGTGCGGCGCTGGTGCAGCCCGAGGCGAAGGTGCAGCGTCCCTGGCTGCTGCTGGGCTGGGGCGTGGTGCTGCCGTTGTGGGCGTGGCGCATGACTTGGGCATCGAATTGGGTGTACGGCATGACCGGGCTGTTCATCGGTCTGGCCGTTGCTTACGGGGTGGATGTCATGTTGCGCAAGCAACTGCCGTGGCCATCCTGGTTTTTGCAACTGCGCCTGTGGTTGACGCTGGGTGCACTGCTGGGACTGGGATTGACGCTGACGCGTCTGTATACCCTCAAGCCTGCGGGCTGAACGCTTCGGTCAGTCTGGATCGGCTGTGGCGGCGCACTGCGGGCACAGGCCTTGTACTTCCAGGCGGGCATGGCGGGCGATGAAGCCTGTTGCCGCCACAGCCAGGGCGATGGCCGCATCAACGGCATCGCTGTGCAGTTCCTCCACCGTTCCGCATTGGGCGCACAGCAACAGATGTGCCGCGTGCGGCGTGTCCGGGTGGTTGCAGCTGACAAACGCGTTCAGGCTCTCCACCCGGTGCACCAAGCCCTGTTCCAGCAAAAACTCCAGAGCGCGATACACCGTCGGCGGTTTGGCCGTGTGATCTTCCGTGGAGAGCTGGGCGAGCAGGTCGTAGGCCTTGACCGCCTCGCTGCGCGACTGCACAAGCTCCAGCACGCGGCGTCGCAGCGGCGTCAGCCGCACCCCGCGGGCGGCGCAGAGGCGCTCGGCGTGCAAGAGGGCGTCCTGCGCAGAATAGCCATGCGCGGCGAAGTGCTGATGGGATGTCATGCGCACAAGTATGCAACAGGCCACGCCGGGCGGCATCAGCCGTGTTCTGGCAGATGCCCCACCTTGACGAAGATGGTGCAGCCTTCCTTGCTGAATGGCGCGTGCTGGCTCAGGTGCGGGCTGCGCATCCACGTGCCCGGGGGATAGCGCCCATGCTCGTCTTGGAAGACCCCTTCGATCACATAAATTTCCTCTCCGCCCCAGTGGCGGTGCGGTGTGAACACAGTGCCCGGAGCCCAGTGCACCAGCGCGGTGTGCTCGCCGGCGAACTCGGACAAGGGCTTGACGTTCAGTCCTTGGACCAAGCCGGGCAACCAGGGCGCCTGTTGTGTATCGATCACCACCCGCGCGCTGTCGTCGGCCTGCATGTGACGCAGTTTCACCAGCAGGATGCAGCCTTGCTCGGTGAACGGTGCATGGCTGGAGCCGGGCGGATTCTTCAGATAAGTGCCCGTTGGATAGACCCCGTGCTCGTCCGCGAAGGTGCCTTGCAGCACCAGGATTTCCTCGCCCAGCGGGTGGGTGTGCGCGGCAAAGCGCGCGCCCGGCGCGTAGCGCACCAGAGAGGTGGCGCGAGCGGCTTCGCCGCCATCGCGCTCAATCAGTTTGCGTTGCACGCCGAGTGCCGGCGAGTCCACCCAGGCCAGTGTGGACGTGTCCACCACCTCAGCGCGGGAAAAATCGGCACGCAGCAGCGTGGGGATCGCAGTCTCGGGGATGGCGCTCATGGCGACACCTGTTTGGTGGGCAGGATCAGCAGTTCCTGCGGGTTGACATGCGCCGGTTGGGCAAAGGCGTAGAGCAGCGCCTGGGCGATGTCTTCGGCGTGCAGGGCTTCGATGGAGTCGCGCCGCGCCTTCATCTGCTCGGCCGGGACGTTGTGGCCCCAGTCGGTATAGACCGCGCCGGGTTCGATCAGCGATACGCGGATGCCTTCCGGTCCCAGTTCCTTGCGGAGCGCGTCGTGCAGGCCGACCACGGCGAACTTGGTGGCGTTGTACACCGCCCAGCCCTCAATGCCGCGCCGCCCGCCTACGCTGGAGACAGTGTTGATCATCGCGCCGGGGCGGCCGCGCAACAGCGGGATGGCCGCGCGGGTGCAGTACAGCACACCCCACAGATTCGCGTCGATGGTGGCTTTCCATTCGGCGGTCTTGCCATGTTCGAACGGGCTGTTGTAGCCCACACCCGCGTTGTTGAACAGCAGATCGAGTCCGCCGAATCGGGTTTTGACCGTATCGAACAGGCGCCGCACCTGGCTTTCGTCACCCACGTCGGTGGCAACGACCAAGGAGTGGCCACCGAGTTCCTCGGCGAGGCCCTGCAACTTGTCGGCCGAGCGGGCGGCGAGCACTACCTGCATGCCTTCTGCGACCAGTGCACGCGCTGTTGCAGCGCCGATGCCGCTGGAAGCGCCCGTGATGACGGCCACTTGATTTTTCAGGGAGCGGATTTTCATACGGAGATCCTTGTTGTTTGGAGTTTCCTAGATGCTAGGCGCGCACATCCTGGTTTGCACGCTCAGGGGCGATTCACGCGCCGCAACACACGGGCGGGGCTGGCGCGCGCGTTTGAGCGCGCCAGCCCCCGCGAATTCTCCAGTTGTCAGCCAGGGGGCAGTGCCAATGGAGTATTGGACCGTCGCACCGGGAAGTCACCATTTTTCCCCGCGGATGGCGCGCCAGAATGACAAAGCCGCCTTCGAGGCGGCCTTGTTGGGGAGGAGGGAAGCTGCGCTCAGTTCAGCTCTTCGTACAGCGGCAGGGTGAGGAAATCGGTGAAATCCTTGCCCGTGGCCATCTGCTCGAAGATCTGTGCTGCTTTGTCGAACTGGCCTTCTGCGCCGGTGGCTTTCACCTTGGCGAGTTCCTCTTGAATGAGGCTGCGCACCAGTTCGGCAGTCACTTTGCGGTCATCGGCCAGCACGCCTTTGGGGCTTTGAATCCACTGCCACACCTGACTGCGGGAGATTTCGGCGGTGGCTGCGTCTTCCATCAGGTTGTGGATGGGCACTGCGCCACTGCCGGACAGCCAGGCACCGAGATAGTGGATGCCGACGTTGATGTTGCCGCGCAGTCCGGCTTCGGTGATCGGCGCTTCCGGGCGGAAGTCGAGCAGATCGGCGCCGGTGACGGTGACGTCGTCCCGGGTCTTGCCAATCTGGTTGGGCTTGTCGCCCAGCACCGCGACGAACTCCTCCATCGCCACCTGCACCAGCCCCGGGTGGGCGACCCAGCCGCCGTCGTAGCCGTCGTTGGCGTCGCGGCGCTTGTCCATGCGGATCCCGTCCATCGCCTTGGCATTTTTCTCCGGATCGTTCTTGATCGGGATGAGCGCGCTCATCCCGCCGATGGCCGGCGCCTTGCGCTTGTGGCAGGTTTTGAGCAACAGCAGGGCGTAGGCGCGCATGAAGGGCACCGTCATGGTGATCTGCGAGCGGTCGGCCAGGCAGAAGTTGCGGTCCACCTTGAACTTCTTGATGGCGCTGAAGATGTAATCCCAACGGCCGGCGTTCAGGCCCGCGCTGTGTTCGCGCAACTCATGGAGGATCTCGTCCATCTCGAAGGCGGCGAGGATGGTCTCGATCAGCACCGTGGCCTTGATAGTGCCCTGCGGCAGTCCGATGGTGTCCTGGGCAAGCACGAACACGTCGTTCCACAGCCGCGCCTCCAGATGGCTTTCCAGCTTGGGCAGGTAGAAGAAGGGGCCGGCACCGCGGGCCACCTGTTCCTTGGCGTTGTGGAAGAAGAACAGGCCGAAGTCGAACAGGCCGCCGCTCACGCGCTGACCATCCACCAGCATGTGTTTCTCGTCGAGGTGCCAGCCGCGCGGGCGCACCTGCAGTGTGGCGACGGACTTGCTTAGCGCATAGGTCTTGCCGCTCTGTTCCAGGCGGATGGTGCCGCGAATGGCCTCGAACAGGTTGATCTGCCCCTCGATCTGGTTGTCCCAGTTCGGGGTGTTGGCGTCCTCGAAGTCGGCCATATAGCTGTCCGCCCCCGAGTTGAACGCGTTGATGATCATCTTGCGGTCCACCGGGCCGGTGATTTCCACGCGGCGGCATTCCAGCGCCTTGGGCAGCGGGGCGATGGTCCAGTCGCCATCACGCACGGCCTGGGTCTCGGCGAGAAAGTCGGGCTTCTCGCCAGCGTCCAAGCGGGCGGTGCGCGCCTTGCGCGCAGCCAGAAGTTCCTGGCGGCGCGGCTCGAATGCGCGGTGCAGCCGGGCGACGAAGGCCAGCGCGTCGGGGGTGAGGATGCGGTCGAAACCCGGCTGCAGCGGTGCAGACAAGGTCACGCCCTGCGGGGCGGAAAGGGTAGTCATGAGGTGATCTCCGTGAATTTGAGTGAGGGCTTGCGTTCGCCGTCGCGCAGCGGGTGACGC
>JBAUTC010000007.1:0-4115 GCA_049582025.1 Thiomonas sp. | reverse complement strand
CGTTGGTGCATGGCATCAACTTCCGCAGCATCGACGCGCAGCATGTGGCCGTGTCGCTGGACGAAACCGTGACCCGCAGCGATCTCTGCGACATCCTGGCCTGCTTCGGTGTCGAGCATGGACGGACGCTGTTTGACGCGGCGGAAAAGGGCGTGGCCCCGCGCTGGCCGCAGCAGCTCGCGCGCCAGAGCGCCGTGCTGGCCCACCCGGTGTTCCACCGCTATCACAGTGAAACCGAGATGCTGCGCTATCTGCGCCGCCTGGCCGACAAGGACATCGCGCTGGACCGCGCCATGATTCCGCTGGGCTCGTGCACCATGAAGCTCAACGCCACGAGCGAGATGGTGCCCATCACCTGGCCCGAGTTCGCGTCCATTCACCCCTTCGTGCCTGCCGACCAGGCGCGCGGCTATGCGCAACTGGCTCAGCAACTCGAACAGTGGCTGTGCGCCGCCACCGGCTACGACGCCATGTGTCTGCAGCCCAACGCCGGCTCGCAGGGTGAGTACTCTGGGCTGCTGGTCATCCGCGCCTATCACGCCAGCCGCGGCGAAAGCCAGCGCGACGTTTGCCTCATTCCCTCGTCCGCCCACGGCACCAACCCCGCCTCGGCGCAGATGGCCGGGATGCGGGTGGTGGTCACGGCCTGCGACGCGCAGGGCAACGTCGATCTCGCCGACCTGCGTGCCAAGGCCGAGCAGCATGCCGACCAACTCGCGGCCTGCATGATCACTTACCCGAGCACCCACGGCGTGTTCGAAACGGAAGTGCGCGCGATCTGCGACATCGTCCATCAGCATGGCGGACAGGTGTACGTGGACGGCGCCAACATGAATGCGCTGGTCGGTCTGGCCAGCCCGCCGGAGTTTGGCGCGGACGTCTCGCACCTCAACCTTCACAAGACCTTCTGCATTCCGCATGGCGGCGGCGGGCCGGGCGTGGGGCCGATCGGCGTGCGCGCGCATCTGGCGCCGTTCCTGCCGGTGCACCGCGCAGGGGGGATCGATCATCCGGGTGCAGTGGGGGCGGTGAGCGCCGCGCCGCTGGGCAATGCCAGCGTGCTGCCGATTTCGTGGATGTATATGCGCATGATGGGCGCCGGCGGACTGACACAGGCAAGTCGCGTGGCCATTCTGTCGGCCAACTACGTCGCCGAAAGACTCAAAACCCACTACCCGGTGCTCTATGCCGGCGAGAACGGCCGCGTGGCACACGAGTGCATTCTCGACCTGCGTCCGCTGAAGGACGCCACTGGCATCAGCAATGAAGACGTGGCCAAGCGCCTGATGGACTACGGCTTTCATGCGCCGACGATGAGCTTCCCGGTGCCAGGCACGCTGATGATCGAGCCGACCGAGAGCGAACCACTGGGGGAGCTCGATCGATTCATCGCCGCGATGATCGGCATCCGCGAGGAAATCGCCCGCGTGGAGGCCGGCGAATGGCCGCGCGACGACAATCCGCTCAAGACCGCACCGCATACCGCCGAGAGCGTGCTGGGCGCTGATTGGTCACACACCCACACCCGCGAGCAGGCGGCATTTCCGCGTGCAGAACTGCGGGCGAACAAATACTGGCCGCCGGTGGGCCGGGTGGACAACGCCTGGGGCGACCGCAACCTGCAATGCGCCTGCCTGCCGATCGCCGATTACGCCGAATAACAACACGCCACACCATGCACACTCCTGATCCCCGCCAGCACTTCGCCAGCGACAACTACGCCGGCATCTGCCCCGAAGCCTTGCACTGGCTGCTGCAAGCCAATGCTTCCGGCCATCAACCCGCTTATGGCGACGATGGCTGGACACACCGTGTCTCCGATCGTCTGCGCGAACTGTTCCAGACTGAATGTGACGTCTATTTCGTGTTCAACGGCACGGCGGCCAATTCGCTGGCGCTGGCGTCCATGTGCCAGAGCTATCACTCGGTGATCTGCACCCCGGTGGCGCATATCGAAACCGACGAATGCGGCTGTCCGGAGTTTTTTTCCGGCGGTTCCAAACTGCTGATCACCGAGTCCGAAAGCGCCCAGGCGCGACGCGGCAAGCTCACGCCGGACGCCATCGACGCCCTGGTGACCAAGCGCAGCGACATTCACTTCCCCAAACCCAAGGTCGTGTCCATCACCCAGGCCACCGAGCTCGGCACGGTCTATAGCGTGGAAGAGGTGAGGGCGATTGCGGCCATGGCCAAGCGCCACCACCTCAAGCTGCACATGGACGGCGCGCGCTTCGCCAATGCGGTGGCCACGCTGGGGTGCCATCCGAGTGACATCACCTGGCGTGCCGGGGTGGACGTGCTGTGTTTCGGCGGCACAAAGAATGGCCTGCCAGTGGGCGAGGCCGTGGTGTTCTTTGACCGTGAACTGTCTGCCGACTTCGCCTGGCGCGTGAAGCAGGCTGGGCAGCTGGCCTCGAAGATGCGCTTCATCTCCGCGCCCTGGCTGGGAATGCTGGAGAATGATACTTGGCTGCGCCATGCCAGCCATGCCAACGCCATGGCGCAACGCCTGTATGCCGCCATTCATGCCGCACCGGGCGTGAAAGTGATGCACCCGCCCGAGGCGAATGCGGTGTTCGCTCATCTGCCGCGTGCGGTCATCGACACCCTGCACGGCAAAGGTTGGCGTTTTTACGAGTTCATCGCCGATGGCGGCTGCCGCCTGATGTGCGCGTGGGACACCACGCCCGAGTCGGTCGATGCATTTGCTGCAGACCTCACCACCGCCTGCGAGGCGCAGGCCTAAACCTGGGGGATGCCATGGCCGTCTCGGTGTTCGATCTTTTCAAGGTGGGCATCGGCCCCAGCAGTTCGCACACCGTGGGGCCGATGCGCGCGGCGCGGCTGTTCGCCTTGCATCTGCAGCAAAGCGGCCTGCTGGCGCGTACGGCGCGCCTGGAATGTGCGCTGTATGGATCTCTTGGCGCCACCGGCAAGGGGCATGGCAGCGACAAGGCGGTCATCCTCGGGCTGATGGGCGAGACGCCGGACGAGGTCGACGTGGATGCCATCCCTGCGCGCATCGCCGGTCTGCAGGCTACGCACCAACTCGCGCTGCTGGACGTGCAGCGGCTGGATTTTCAGCCGTCGCGCGACATCGTGTTCCTCGCCCTCAAGCAATTGCCGCTGCACACCAACGGCTTGCGCTTCACCGCCTACGATGCTGCAGGCGGACAGATCGATCAACGCGTGTACTACTCCGTAGGGGGCGGGTTCGTCGTCAGTGAAGACGTGGCGGCGGATGGCGAAAAACAGAAGCGCATCGCCCCGGACACCACCGTGCTGCCGCTGCCCTTCCACAGTGGGGCGCAGTTGCTCGACCTGGCCCACACGCACGGCCTGAGCATCGCCGGGGTGATGCGCCGCAACGAACAGCATTGGCGTGACGATGCCGACATCGACCGCGAACTCCTGCGCATCTGGCAAGTGATGCAGGCCTGCGTGGCGCGCGGCTGCGCCACCGAGGGCGAACTGCCCGGCTGGCTGCGCGTCAAGCGCCGTGCGCCGCAGCTCTACCGCAGCCTGGCAGGGCTGGAACAAGATGCGCAGATCGGGACGACGACCTTGCCGATTCCGCCCCTACCTCTATCTGATCCCCTGCAGTTCATCGACTGGCTCAACCTCTTCGCCCTGGCGGTCAACGAAGAAAACGCCGCTGGCGGCCGCGTGGTCACCGCGCCGACCAACGGCGCTGCAGGCATCATCCCCGCGGTCCTGCACTACTACACGCGTTTCGTCTCAGCGGCGAACGAAGCCGGCGTGGTGGACTTCCTGCTGACCGCAGGCGCCATCGGCCTGCTCTACAAGGAAAACGCCTCCATCAGTGGCGCCGAAGTCGGCTGCCAGGGGGAGGTGGGCGTAGCCTGTTCGATGGCGGCAGGCGCGTTGTGCGCCGTGCTCGGCGGTACGCCGGAACAGGTGGAAAACGCCGCTGAAATCGGCATGGAACACCACTTGGGACTGACCTGCGACCCGGTCGGCGGGCTGGTACAGGTGCCGTGCATCGAGCGCAATGCCATCGCCGCGGTGCAGGCGCTCAACGCCGCACGCATGGCGCTGCACGGCGACGGACGGCACATCGTTTCCCTCGACCAGGTCATCAAGACCATGCGCGA
>JBAUTC010000006.1:0-2222 GCA_049582025.1 Thiomonas sp. | reverse complement strand
GTGCTTGACATTGAGTTTTCGGCTCTCTAAAGTGCTGAAACGCACAATACTGCATATTCTGGCTTGCGACAAGCCTCTGTGCCATCGAGGAGATCACACTATGGACAAAGCTGATCTGCATCAACAGGTTGAAGACATCACCGCGCGCATCGCAGGACATGCGCTCGATTCCACGCTGCAGCAATGGCTCAACACCGAGTACGGTCCCGGCAGCGCGGCGTTCACGCAACTGCAGCGCACCTGCGAAGATGGCGTTGCTGCCGGCTGGCTGTGCCAGCGCGAGGCCGGGGGCATCCGCTTCGGCCGCGTGTTCAAGCCCGAAGAGGCGCTGCACGGCTTCTCGGTCGACGTTGTGGACATGAACGATATCGCCGGGCCGCACCATCTGCATCCCAATGGCGAGATTGACATGATCATGCCGCTTGACGCGGGCGCGCGTTTTGATGGTCAGGGCGCTGGCTGGCTGGTCTACGCCCCCGGCAGTGCCCATCCGCCGACGGTCAGCGGTGGGCGGGCGCTGGTGCTCTACCTGCTCCCGGGAGGAGCAATCGAATTCTCGCGGACGTCGGAAGTGGCGACGCGATGAGCGAGCGCCTTCCAAACTATTTCGGCGGGCGCTGGCAGGTCGGCGACGGGCCTGGCACGACACTGTTCGACCCGGTCCTTGGAGACGAGCTGGTGCGCGTCGACTCCAGCGGACTCGACCTCGCCGCCGGCTTCGCCTTTGCCCGCGAACAGGGTGGCGAAGCGCTGCGCGCACTGAGCTACGGCGAGCGTGCCGAGCTGCTGACTGGGATCGCCGGGCTCCTGCAGTCCCGGCGCGACGCCTATTTCGAGATCTCCACCGCCAACAGCGGCACGGTGCAGGCCGATAGCGCGACTGACGTCGACGGTGCAATCTACACCCTTGGGGTTTACGCCAGGCTGGGCGCGACACTGGGTGAAAGTGAACTGCTCGCAGACGGTGCGTCTGAGCGTCTCGGACGCGATCAGAACTTCCGCGTGCGCCATGTGCTAACCCCCACGCCAGGGCTTGCCCTGTTCATCAACGCTTTCAACTTCCCCGCCTGGGGGCTATGGGAAAAGGCGGCACCCGCGCTGCTTTCCGGCGTGCCGGTGGTCGTCAAGCCGGCCACTGCCACGGCGTGGCTGACCCAGCGCATGGTCGCCGACGTCATCGAGTCCGGCCTGCTGCCAAGAGGCGCGCTTTCGGTCGTCTGTGGTTCGTCGGCCGGGCTGCTCGATGCGCTGCAGCCATTTGATGTCGTTTCCTTCACCGGATCTGCCGAAACTGCGGCGCTGATCCGCGGCCACGACGCCGTCACCGGTCGCTCCGTTCGGGTCAACGTCGAGGCCGACAGCCTGAACGCGGCGCTATTGCTGCCGGGGCAGGACTCTGCGGCGCTGGATTTGCTGGCGCGCGAGGCGGCGCGCGAGATGACCGCGAAGTCGGGGCAGAAGTGCACCGCGATTCGCCGCATCCTCGTGCCACAGGACCTCTACGCACAGACCGCCGAGGCGATTGGCGCGCGGCTGGCCCGCACCACGGTGGGAAATCCGCGACATGCCGACACGCGCATGGGCGCGCTGGTCAGCCAGGCACAGAAGGCCGCCGTACGCGACGGCTTGCTGGTGTTGCAGACGCAGACCGAGACGCTATTTGATGGCGCGATGCAACCGTTGCTCGACGCCGATCGCGCACGCTCCTGCTGCCTGGCGCCAACCCTGCTGGGTACGCGCGACGCCACTGGCAGCGATGCCGCGGCGTTGGTGCACGACACCGAAGTATTCGGCCCGGTGGCAACGCTGCTGCCTTACCGCGATCTTCACCACGCGCTGGCGCTACTGCGCCGCGGCGGCGGCTCGCTGGTCGCCTCGCTGTATGGCAGCGACTTGCCAGCGCTTGCCGCAGTTGCGCGACAAGCGGCGCCTTGGCATGGCCGCGTGCATGTGGTCAGCCCGGACGTCGGTGCCAGTCACAGCGGGCATGGCAATGTGATGCCCCAGGCGCTGCACGGCGGCCCGGGCCGCGCTGGCGGCGGGGAGGAACTCGGCGGCCTGCGAGCGCTGAACTTCTACCATCGGCGCAGCGCCATACAGGCAGCCTCCGGCGTGCTTGACGCACTGCTCTAAGCAGGCCGAAGCGACCCACAAAAACAGCAGGAGACAGACATGACCCCCGAATCCAATGCACCACCCTGGGACCAGCATTTCAACTTCGC
>JBAUTC010000005.1:0-6699 GCA_049582025.1 Thiomonas sp. | reverse complement strand
TTCTGCCATTGCAGGGACTGGATGTCGAGGTTGCCGTCGATCGCGGCGATGCGGCCGGCGACCCAGGTATTCCCGTGTCGCAGCCAGTACTTGCGCCCGACCACGGCGGGCTCGATGTCGAGCCAGGCGAGCGTCGCGGTGAAGTCCTGTGAGGTCGCGACCGGCGCGTCGGCGGCCGTCAGCCAGTCGCCGCGGGAGATGTCGACCTGTCGGTTGAGCACCACGCCGACGGACGTGCCGGCCCCGGCCGAGTCAAGCAATCCGTTGTGATGCCGCAGCTCGATCACTTCCCCTTGCTCGCCGTTCGGGAGCAGCTGGAGGTGGTCGCCGACGCGCACCGTGCCGCGGGCGATGCGTCCCCACGCGACTCGACGCTGGTGGCCGACGCCGCCGCCGTCGATGCCCACGTATTGGATCGGCAGGACGAGTCCGGTCTGTTCGCCGTCTTCTGCGTTGGGCAGTTCTTCGAGCAGTTCCAGCAGGGTCGGTCCCTGCCACCAGTCCCACAGCGTGGAGCGGGTCGCGACATTGTCTCCACGCAGCGCGGACAACGGCAGCACGCCTGCCAGGGGAAGTGCTGCGGATTCGGCGAACTGCCGCAGTTCGGCGTCAATGCGCGCGAATGCGACTGCCGGATCGTCGACCGCGTCGAGCTTGTTGACCGCGAATACCAGCGATGGCAGGCGCAGCAACTGGGCGAGCAAGGCGTGGCGACGGGTTTGCGGCAGGAGGCTGGGGACGCCGGACTTCCAGTCGAGCTTGGTGGCGTCGACCAGCACCACGGCGGCGTCCGATCCGGCCGCGGCGGTCACCATGTTGCGGGTGTACTGCTCGTGCCCCGGCGCGTCGGCGATGATGAACTTGCGATTCGGGGTGGCGAAGTAGCGGTAGGCGACGTCGATGGTGATGCCCTGTTCGCGCTCTGCCTCGAGGCCGTCGGTCAGATCGGCGAGGTTGAGCTCTCCGGCGTCGCCCTGCAGTGCCTCGAGGTGATCGGTCAGGATCGCCCGGGAGTCGAGCAGCAGGCGGCCGATGAAGGTGCTCTTGCCGTCATCCACGCTGCCGGCGGTGAGAAAGCGCAGTGCCTTGCGGCCGTGCACGACGAGATGGGTATTGTCGGTCTGCATCAGAAATAGCCCTCTTTTTTCCGGCGTTCCATCGCCGCCGCGCTGGCGCGGTCATCCATACGGGTGGCGCCGCGCTCACTCAGGCGAGCACCAAGTGTTTCAAGAATCACGGCTTCCGGCGTGGCAGCATCGCTGCTCACCGGGCAGGTGCAGGTGATGTCGCCGACAGTGCGGAAACGCACTTCGATCTGCTCGACAGATTCACCCGCCTGCGCGGGGGTGAGATCGGTCTGGGGGACAAGCAGGCCGCGGCGACGGATGACGCTGCGCTGGTGGCTGTAGTAAAGGCTGGGCAGCGTGATCTGCTCGCGGGCAATGTACATCCAGACGTCGAGCTCGGTCCAGTTGCTGATCGGGAACGCGCGGAAATGCTCGCCCGGGCGCAGGCGGGTGTTGAACAGCGACCAGAGTTCCGGGCGCTGCTCCTTCGGACTCCACTGTCCGAAGCTGTCGCGGTGGCTGAAGATGCGCTCCTTGGCGCGCGCCTTCTCCTCATCGCGGCGCGCACCGCCGATCAGGCAGTCGAACCCATGCTGTTCCACGGCCTCCAGCAGGGTCACGCTCTGATGCGGGTTGCGCGATTCCAGCGGGTGCGACAGCCGCACCGTGCCGTTGCGAATGGAGTCCTCGAGGGACGCGACAATCAGCCGCTCGCCGGTGGCCGCGGCGATGGTGTCACGGAAGGCCACGACCTCGGGAAAGTTGTGCCCGGTGTCGACATGCAGCAGCGGAAAGGGGAGACGGCCCTGCCAGGCGCCGTCGGCGTCGCGTCGTTTGAATGCCTTTTGCGCCAGGTGGAGAACGACGCAGGAGTCCTTGCCGGCGGAAAACAGCAGGCCTGGCCGATGAAAGGCTCCGGCAGCTTCACGCAGGATGTCGATGGCTTCCTGTTCTAGGGCGTCGAGATGGCCCTCGTTCAGGTGAGGCTGGAGATGCAGGTGTTCGCGTGGCGCATTCATGCGGGTGCTCCGGGTTGGTCGTGTTCTGTTGGTATGGCTCTGTGGTGCAACCCGCATTCCTTGACGTCACCCTGTTCCCACCACCAGCGGCCGGCGCGGATGTCCTCGCCGAGAGAAATGGCGCGGGTGCACGGGGCGCAGCCGATGCTCGGAAAAAACTGGTCGTGCAGCGGGTTGTAGGGCACCGCGTGGATCGCCACGTAGTGCCAGACGTCACCGAGATCCCAGTCGAGGAGGGGACTGAACTTGACACGGCCGTCGTCGTCGGCGCGGTCGGCAAGGAGCTGGCGATGCGCCGACTGCTGGCTGCGCAGACCGGTGATCCAGGCGTCGCGGCCGGCCAGCATGCGGGCCAGAGGCTCGAGCTTGCGCACCGCGCAGCACGCCTTGCGCAGTTCCAGGCTGTCGTACATCGCGCGTTCGCCGTGGCGGTCGACGAATGCGATCACGGCGTCCTGCACCGGGTGCCAGACTTCGATCCGGCGGCCCCAATGCGCTTGGGCGCGATCGATCAGATGGAGGGTCGCCGCATGCAGTGCGCCGGTGTCGAGCGTGGCCATCTGGATGTCCAGACCATGCCGAACGATCAGGTCGCCGACGACCATGTCTTCGACTCCGAGACTGGTTGCCTGCACGACCCGACCCGGGAATTCGTCTGCCGCCTGGCGCAACAGATGTACCGCTTGCGCCTCATGTTGGGCGTACGCGGCGCTCGGCTTGGCATGGCGCTCGATCGCCTTGCTGATGATTTCCTGGTCCATCACGCGGCACTCCTGGCAAACAGCGGGCGCGCTTCGAAGACGTCGCCCTGGTAGTAGCCGCCCGGCGTGTCGGTCGGACCGAAAAACTGCAGTGCGCGGTAGGCTGCCTGCGGATTCTGGTCCGCACGTAGCACCGCGCTGTCGAAACCATTGCGAGCCAGCAGCGGTGCCATGTCGACGAGCACCTCGCCGACGGCACGGATCTCGCCGCGGAAGCCCACTCGCCGCCGCAGCATGGCGGCCTGGGTATACGCGCGGCCGTCGGTCCATTTCGGGAACTGCAGGACGATCAGCTGCAGCCCGTTCAGCCGTCTGCCCAGGACGGCGACATCCACGACGTTGTCCAGCATCAGTCCATCATGCTGCGAGGACTCGGTGTGCTGTGCCTGCCACTGCTCCAGGTCAAGCAGGCCCGGGGTGTCCGCTCCGAAGTCGGTGGTGTCGGCATGTGCCAGGAAGAATTTCATGAGGTCAACTCCGATGTCTGATGCCGCACGGCGTTGGCGGCGGCGGCAAACGGCGCAATCCCGAGCCGGGCGACGCAGTCGATGAAGCGCTCGCCGTCCTGGCGCGTTTCCAGGTATCCGTCGACGATGGCTTCAATCGCGTCGACGACCTCGGCGGCGGCGAACGACCGGCCGATGATCTTTCCGGGACCGGCCGAATTGCCGCGGTCGGAGCCGTCGGATCCGCCCAGCGTGATCTGGTACCACTCGGCCCCGTCCTTGTCGACGCCGAGGATGCCGATGTGGCCGCTGTGGTGGTGCCCGCAGGAATTGATGCAGCCGCTGATGTTCAGGTCGATGTCGCCGATGTCGAGCAGGGCCGAGATGTCGCCGTACCGTGCCTGCACGTCAGCTGCAATGGGAATCGACCGCGCATTGGCAAGGCTGCAGAAGTCGCCGCCGGGGCAGGAGATGATGTCGGTCAGCAAACCGATGTTCGGCGTGGCGAATCCGTGGGTGCGGGCCTGGTGCCACAGCGCAGGAAGGGTGGTTTCGGGCACCCAGGGCAGGACCAGGTTCTGCTGGTGGGTCACCCGGAGCTCTCCGGAGCTGAACTGGTCCGCCAGATCGGCGGCGGCACGCATCTGCGCCGCGGTCACATCGCCCGGCGCCTGCCCGGCGCGCTTGAGCGAGAGCGTGACAACCCGCAGCCCGGGATCGCGGTGCGCGCGCACGTTGCGCCCCATCCAAAGTGAGAAGGCTCGTTGCTCGGCGGTTTCGACGTGCGCGTCCCCGCGCGCCGGGTGCTGCGAAGGTGCAACGAAATGCGCGGCGACGCGGGCGTACTCCGCATCCGAAATTCGGTGCGCGCTGCCGTCGGTGTCTCGGATGGTGGCGAATTCACGCTCCACGGCGTCGACGAAACGAGCGCCCTCGGTCCGCACCAGAATCTTGATCCGTGCCTTCCACAGGTTGTCGCGGCGGCCATAGCTGTTGTAGACGCGCAAGATGGCTTCGCAGTAGTTCAGCAGTTCCTGCCAGGGCAGGAACTCGCGGATCACGCTGCCGATGACCGGCGTGCGGCCCATGCCGCCGCCCACCTGCACACGGAAGCCGAGCGCGCCGCCGGCATCGTGCGTCAGGTGGAGGCCGACGTCATACCAGCCCGCAGCCACGCGATCCTCGCGCGCACCGCTCACCGCGATCTTGAACTTGCGCGGCAGGAAGGCGAACTCGGGATGCAGGGTGCTCCACTGGCGCAGGATTTCGCAGAACGGACGCGGGTCGGCGATCTCGTCGGGTGCCACTCCGGCAAGGGCGTCCGTGGTGATGTTGCGGATGCAGTTGCCACTGGTCTGGATACCGTGCATTTGCACCTCGGCGAGCGCATCCATGACGTCGGCACTGCTGACGAGGGGAATCCAGTTGAATTGCATGTTCTGCCGAGTGGTGAAGTGGCCGTAGCCGCGGTCATGCGTGTCGGCGATGTCGGCAATGGCGCGGAGCTGGCGCGAGGCCAGTGCGCCGTAGGGAATGGCAACGCGCAGCATCGGTGCGTGCCGCTGCACGTACCAGCCGTTCTGCAAGCGCAGGGGCTTGAAGGCGTCGTCGTCGAGCGCGCCAGCGAGGTGGCGCTGCAGCTGGTCGCGGAACTGCGCCGCGCGGGCGATGATGAGTCGCTGATCCGTTTCGTTGTACTGGTACATGGTGATCAATCAGGCAATGAAGCGCAGGCCGGCGACGATGAGGACGACGCTCAGCAGCGCGCGCGTCGCGCGTTCCGGCAGGACGCGGGTGAGGGAGCTTCCCAGCCAGATGCCGGGAACCGAACCGAGCAGGAGACCGCCCAGCAACTGCCAGTCGACATGTCCAAGGGCGGCGTGGCCCAGTCCGGCGACGAAGGTCAGTGGTACGGCGTGCGCGATGTCGCTACCGATGAGGCGGCGGCCGGCCAGGCGTGGATGCAGCAACATCAGGACGGTCATTCCCACCGCGCCGGCGCCGATCGAACTGAGCGTGACCATGACGCCCAGTGCGGCGCCGAGCAGGACGGTCCAGATTGGCCGGCGGATCGCCTCGACCCGGGCCTCCAGGCGCTCGGCGAGATGCTGCCAGCGGCGTTGTCCAAGGATTGCAAAGGCCGTCAGCAGCAGCCCGATGCCCAGTGCGACCGAGAGTGGCGCGGTGAACGTATTGCCAACGCCTGTCGTGCGCATGACCACGACGGTGAGCAGCGCTGCCGGGATGCTGCCGGCCAACAGGCGCAGCACCACAGCCGTCTGCACATGGCCGTGGCGCCAGTGGGCCACAGCGCCTGAGAGCTTGGTCACGCTGGCGAACCAGAGGTCCGTTCCAACGGCGACCGGCAGACTCGCGCCGAAAACCCCAACGAGCAACGGCGTCATGATGGAGCCGGCGCCGACGCCAGTCGTTCCGATCAGCACCCCGACGGCCGTTCCAGCCAGAGCGGTTTGCGCCGTGTCCATTGTCCTGTGTCCTCCTTGAATCTGTCGAGGAGGTCATGCTAGGAAGCTATTTCATATCAAACAACGAATGATTTCTTATGCATAAATAACTGGAGATTCTTTTGAACGGCAGCACTGCTGCCGTTGCCTGCGGCTTGCGCGGCCAATTCAGCGGCGGAGTTGATGCCCCCAACTCCGGCCCTGACTGTTCCCGCCGACGCCGCCGCGCCTTCGTCCGCCTGACATGGACGACGTAACCGCACATCGCTATGCGGTGATGGCTGGTCACGTCGGTAGCGAACCGACAATGATTGGTGAGGCTGACAGCGCCGCGCGTGCTGTCGGGTTCTGGGGCATGGGAAACTTTGAGACCTGATTGGCCGACATTGAGCTGCGCACAATCCAGACACCCGCAATTGGGCAAGTTGCACGATGGATTTTGGAATGTGTCGGCCAGCATGATGCAGCCGCTGTGGCGTGCAAACAGGTCGACGAAGGTTTACGGAAACAGCGATAGCGCGCTGCTGTTCGCTGTAGAACACTGCCGCGTGGGGCGATCTTCAGGCACCGTATACGCCTTTGAGCGGTAGCAGGTGGGCGGCGACAACACGTTGGCCAAACTGTTCAAGGCCAACGGCGTCATGTTGTTCCTGGTGCAGAACGGGAATGTTGTGGTGCCGATGGTGCCGCGTGTCACGCAGCCTTGGCAGCACCCAGGCCGCTGGCGAATTCCGGGAGGTCTGCATGGCCGGTCCGGGCGTCGATGATCATTTGATCGAACACGTCATCGCGGCGCCATCGTGGGAAAACGGATGCGAATCCCAGAAACGACCCGGAACCAAACTCAGAAGCGCTGCGCTGCCGAGATATGGCGTTGCAGTGTAAGTTATCGGTTTTTTGGTGCCGGGAGCGGGACTCGAACCCGCACGCTTTTAAGGGCG
>JBAUTC010000004.1:0-5707 GCA_049582025.1 Thiomonas sp. | reverse complement strand
GCGTCAGGCCGGCCTCGCGCACGGTCTCGGCGACCTCGCGCACTTCCTCGCTGCGCCGGCGGCCGTGCTCGATGACACGCTGGAAGAAATAGCTGGCCTGCTTTTCCCAATCGATGCTGGGGAAGGTCTCCTGCAGCGATGCGAGCACCGCGTCCTCGACACCGTAATGCCGCGCCGTGGTGAAGCTCTCGATGACCATCGCCTCCAGGCCCTTGATCATGACGCTGCGGCACATCTTGGTTGCCGACGCCACACCGAGCCGCTCACTCGCGACACGCGGTGCGAAGCCGATCGCCTCGATCAACGGCGCCAGCGCCGCCGCATCCGGCCCGCCCAGCAGCAGCGGCACCTTGATGCGGTACGGCGGGACCGAGGTCATCACCGCGCCTTCGACGTAGCGCGCGCCGACGCCATTGACGAATTCGGCGGAGCGCATCTTCTCGCCCGGCGACGCCGAGTTGAAGTCGAGGAAGAAGCACCCCTCTGGCAGCGATGGCGCGCAGGCCTCGGCTACTGCCGCCGTCTGGCTCGCGGTGACGGCCGAGACCACGAGCTCTGCGCCTTCGACCGCCTGCGCAACCGAATCGGCCAGCCGGACACCGAAGTGCAGCGCGTGCTCACGCAGCGGCTCGCCCGATTCACTGCGCAGCTTGATGTCGAACGCCGTGACTGCCAGCCCCTGGGCGCGCAGATCCTCGGCCAGGATGCGCCCGACCTCGCCATAACCGACAAGCGTGGTCCTCATACTCAGTCGAGGTACCGGAGTCCGGCCTTTTCAAGGGGTTCGCGCATCTTGTACATGTCCAGGCCAAGCACGCCGGACGCCAGCCTGGCGCGCTTGTCGGCTTCGAGGGCCTCGCGTGCAGCAGCGGCGTCGGCGGTCTTGCGCGCGGCGGCGGCCGGCACGACGACAACGCCGTCGTCGTCGGCGACGATCACGTCACCCGGGTTCACCAGCGCCCCGGCGCAGACCACCGGGATGTTGACCGAGCCGATCGTCGCCTTGATCGTGCCCTTGCTGCTGATCGCCTTGCTCCAGACCGGGAAACCCATTTCCTGGAGCGTCTTCACGTCGCGGCAACCGGCGTCGATGATCAATGCACGCGCGCCGCGCGCCTTGAAGCTAGTAGCAAGCAGGTCTCCGAAGTAGCCGTCCGTGCAGTCGGCGGTGACCGCGGCGACGACGATGTCGCCCTCGCGGATCTGCTCGGCCGCGACATGCATCATCCAGTTGTCACCCGGGTGCAGCAGCACGGTGACGGCGGTGCCCGAGACCTGCGCGCCGGGGTAGATCGGCCGCATGTACGGTTTCATCAGTCCGACACGGCCCATCGCCTCGTGCACGGTCGCCGAGCCGTATTGCGCCATCTGGTCGGCGGCGACGCGGTCGGCGCGCTGGATGTTGCGGTAGACGACACCGAGTTCATACATTTCATAGTCCTTTCAGCTTGAGCGCGGCGTCCAGCCGCGGGTAGACGCGGCGGGCATTGCCTTCATAGATCTTGTGGCGCTGCACGGGGTCGATATCCGCCGCCTCGATGTAGCGCTTGGTGTCGTCGTAGTAGTGACCGGTGGTCGCGTCGATGCCGCGCACCGCGCCGATCATCTCGCTGGCGAACAGGATGTTGTCCACCGGAATCACCTTCGTCAGCAGGTCGATGCCCGGCTGGTGGTAGACGCAGGTGTCGAAGAACACGTTGTTCAGCAGGTGCTCGGACAACAGCGGTTTCTTGAGCTCCTGCGCGAGGCCACGGTAGCGGCCCCAGTGGTAGGGCGCCGCGCCGCCGCCGTGCGGAATCACGAAGCGCAGGGTCGGAAAGTCCTTGAACAGATCACCCTGGATCAGCTGCATGACGGCCGTGGTGTCGGCGTTGATGTAGTGCGCGCCGGTGGTGTGGAAGCAGGCGTTGCAGCTGGTGCTGACGTGGATCATCGCCGGGATGTCGTACTCCACCATCTTTTCGTAAACGGGGTACCACTGGCTGTCGGTGAGTGGCGGGCTGGTCCAGTGGCCGCCCGACGGATCGGGGTTGAGGTTGATTCCGACAAAGCCATATTCCTTGACGCACCTCTCCAGCTCGGGCACGCAGCTGGCCGGGTCGACGCCCGGCGACTGCGGCAGCATGGCCGCGCCGATGAAGTGCTCCGGGAACAGCTGGCTCACGCGGTAGCAGAGCTCGTTGCAGATCGCCGCCCAGGTGCTGCTGGTGTTGAAGTTGCCGATGTGGTGCGCCATGAAACTGGCGCGCGGCGAGAAGATGGTGAGGTCCGAGCCCCGCTCGCGCATCTTGGAGAGCTGGTTGGTCTCGATGCTCTCGCGGATTTCGTCGTCGCTGATGCGCAGCTCCGAAGCCTTGGGGCCGAGCTCGGGCGTGGCGAGGTTGTCGACCTGGCGCTTGCGCCAGTCTTCAAGCGCCTTTGGTGCGGTGGTGTAATGGCCGTGGCAGTCGATGATCACGGTTGTGGTCCTTTCCAGATGGCAGTGGGAATCATGACCTCGCCGCGCATGATCAGCCGGGCGGTTCGAAGCAGCGCAGCACGGGTGACGTTCTGCGGATTGGCGGGATCGATGCCGAGTTCGACGCTGAACTCGCCGCTCGGATGCTCCACGGAGACGGTCTTGGTCGTGCCCTCGGGCATCACCGCGATGCCCTCGCACACAGAGCCGTCGAGCACGCAGGCGGTGCCCACGGTCACCGCGGCGAGCACGCCGATGGCCTCGTGGCAGACATGGGGGATGAAGCTGCGGGTGGAGATGCTGCCGCCCGCGCGCGGCGGGGCGATCAGGGTCATCTTGGGATAGTTCTTGGCCGACACGTCGCCCAGCCCCATGGCGTGACCGCAGGCCAGGCGTAGCCGCTCGATGCGCGCCTTGAGCTCGACGTCGGCGTTGAGGTCGGCGGCGCTCTCATAGCCCGTGCGGCCCAGGTCGGCCGCCTTGAACAGCACCAGCGGCATGCCATTGTCGATGCAGGTGACGGTGACGCCGTCGATGACGTCGCGAACATGGCCGGTAGGCAGCAGGCCCGAGCACACCGACCCCGCCGTATCGAGGAAGTTGATGGTAATGGGCGCCGACGTGCCCGGCACGCCGTCGATGCGCGCGTTGCCCGCATAGGCCACGCGGCCACCGGGCGTCTGCACGGTGATGTCGCACTGCATGCCGGTGTTGCGGGTGAGCACCCGCAGAGTGGTCGTCTCGCCCTGCGGCGCGACCATGCCGGCTTCCAGCGCGAAGGGCACCACGGCTGCGAGCATGTTGCCGCAGTTGGGCGTGGTGTCCACCGTGTCCTTCTCGGGTTGGAGCTGGGCGAACAGGAAGTCCAGGTCCACCCCGGGCTCGGAGCCCGGGCGCACGATGCCGACCTTGCTGGTGAGCGGGTGGGCGCCGCCGAGACCGTCGATCTGCCGCTTGTCGGGCGAGCCCATCACGGCCAGCAACACCCGGTCGCGTGCGGCAAGGTCGGAGGGCAGATCGGCTTCGTTGAAAAAAGGACCTTTGGATGTCCCCCCGCGCATGAAGAGGCAGGGAATCGGTGTTTGCATGGCGCGATTCGATCGTGATTGTTTGTAAGACCCCGCAAGTATGGTTCAGCAACCGGCTGCGTCCAAGCGGGTCTGGTGCGCTAGCAGGTATCACGATTTGATATGGTCGCGTCCACTTGCACGCGACAATAGCAAGTCGCCGAGCATCCGCATGGCGTGGTGCATCAACGGCGTCGTCGGCTTCTGCGCCGAGCATGCCAGCCACAGTTTGCTGGCGAGGTTGGGTTTGACCAGCGGGCGCACGCGGAACGCCTGGGATTGGCCGGTGGCGATCACCGCGCCCTGGTTCAGTACGGCGTGCCCATGACCGAAACGGACCAGGTCGAGAATGGACGGCACGCCCGACACTTCCCATGCGATCTGCAGTTTGAAGCCTGACAGGGCAGCCTCCGCCTCCACCAATTTTCGGATGACGTGTGTGCGGTCCGGGATGATGAGGGGATAGTCCGCGAGTTCGACGAAGGGCATGGCTGCATCAACGCGAAGGCGGGATGCCTGTCGTGAGGTGCGGCCGGTGGTGGACTCTGCCGCCGGACTCACCAGGCACAGAGGCTCGTCGAGCAGATGGTGGAGTTCGATGGCAGTGCTCGGTTCGGGATTGAGCAGTACGCCGATATCCACGCGCCCGGTGGAAATCCATTCGGTGATGTGCGTGGACAGTCCCTCGACGATCGTCAACTGGGCTCTCGGCAGTTCTTCACGGAAGCTTTCCACCAGAGGCAATGTGACGAGCCGCCCCATGCTCGGGGTCAGGCCGATCACCACCTTTCCGGAGGGTTCGTCCCTTCCGCTCTCGACGTCGACGCGCGCTTGTGAAACAAGCTGCAGGATGCCCACGCTATGGCTGAACAGACGCTTGCCCGCTTCGGTGAGGATGACCCCGCGGCCGGTGCGTTGCAGCAGCTGGGCGCGCAGATCGGTCTCCAGCAGTCGCACTTGGCGGCTCAACGCCGGTTGGGCGATGTCAAGGACAATCGACGCCTTGCTGAAGCTGCCCAACTCGGCAACCCGCACAAAATATTCGAGCTGTTTGAGGTTCATGCCTTCCCCGATAAGTGGAGCCGCCGCCGTGATGCACGCTATGGCAGTCCGAATTGCCTGACAGGCAAGTCGTGCCACATGCACCACCCAAGGCAACGAAAGAGCGCCCCAGAGATTCCCGGCCTCGCTGGGAGGCCAGGCAGCATGCTGTTTCTGGTGCGCCTTGAGTCATTATCGGCTGGCGTCGAAGGTTGACGTCCGGAAAAGCTGCCCCGCCCAGGAGTGCGAGCCCTGGACCGGAGTCGCTCCCGGCCAGGCTGGTGATGGCTGCTTGCGACTGAGCCGGATCGTCGCGTTCCGCATGGGTCATCCATCCCCCGACCGCGCTCACCACCGGCGGATGAGGTGTCATGGCATGCCGCATCGGGTGCAAACGCGGACGCATTGAGCGCCGTGGTGCGCATCATTCAGGTGCGCAACGCATCACAAACAGGCGAATTCGATCAACGTGAGTGGTGCATATCGCCAAGACGCGCACCATGGCGCAGCGCGTCGATTGTATACAACGCGGAATAGGTTTTGCATGCCATCTGGTCAGCAAGCAGGACCTTCATCACTTCCTCAGACCTCTCCAATCGCGTCATTGGCGCCATCGTGGCGGAGCGCAGAGCCTCTCTTGCGGCATCGGCGTTTTTCTCCGAAGACCTATTCAGATTTCATTCCAGGGTTTCAGCCATTGAAGGAGTAGCACCATGTCATTCCGATTTTTCAAATTCGGGACCGGTATTTTTGCCGCCCTGTGTTTCGCTCTGGCGGCACCGGCGCACGCGGATGCCCTTTCACGCATCATGCAGTCCAAAGTCCTCAAGGTCGCCATCCCCACCGACTTTCCGCCATACGGCTTTGTCGACACAAGCATGCAGCCTGAGGGTCTGGACGTCGAAATGGCCAAATACATCGCCAAGGAGATGCACGTCAAGATTGATCTCGTACCGGCAACCAGTGCGAACCGGATTCCCTACCTGCAGACCGGCAAGGTTGATCTGGTGATTTCCACTCTGGGCAAATCTCCAGAGCGCGAGAAGGTCATCGACTTCAGCCACGCCTATTCGCCGTTCTTCCTGGCGGTCTACGGCCCCAAGACGATGGAGATCAAAGACCCGGCAAACCTGGCAGGAAA
>JBAUTC010000003.1:0-3674 GCA_049582025.1 Thiomonas sp. | reverse complement strand
ATGTTGCCGATCTGCGCTGCGTCGTGCAGGCGCGAGTCCGCCAGCGCCAGCAGCAGCTTGTACCGATCCTGCAGATGGCCCACGGCCTGCACGCCATTGGCGGCGGCCACTGCGTTGTGAACGTCTTGCAGTGCCAGCCCCAGCGCCTGCAGCTTGAGTGGATCGAGGGTGACGTGATATTCCTCCTGCGCGCCGCCCTGAATCTGCACCCGAGCCACGCCGCCGATGCTCGACAGCAACGGACGCAACTGGAACTCGGCCAGGTCGTAGAGCTGGGTGGGCGTCAAGCTCCTGGAAGTCAGGCTGTAGGCGATGACCGGATCGACCGTCGGGTCCATGCGCTTGCTCGACACCTGTGTGCCCGGCGGCAGTTGCGGCAGCATCTGGGTGACGGCCTCATTCACCTGCACGGCGGCCAGCGCCATAGGCGTGCCCCAGTGGAAACTCACCGAAATGTCCGCGGTGCCCCGGCTGGTGGTGGAGCGCACGTCTACCACACCGGGTACGCGGCGCACCGCCTGTTCCAGCGGCTGCGTGACCTGCAGCATCATCTTGCTGGCAGGGCGGTCGCCGGCGTCGGCGCTGACCACCACGCGGGGAAAGTCCACGTTGGGAAACAGACTCACTGGCAATTTGAATGCGGCGAACACCCCCCCTGCAGCAAGCAGGGCGAGCAGAAACAATACGGAACGGCGGTGGCGCTGCAGCCAGACCGAGGCGCCGCTCACCGGCCAGCTCCGGCGACACGCAGGGCCATGCCGTCACGCAGCACATCGTTGCCGGCCACGACCAGCGGTAGCTTGGGGTTGAGCGCGCCGGTGATGCCGCTTTGCAGCCCGCTTTCCAGGGCGATTCGCACCG
Organism: Thiomonas sp.; assembly: GCA_049582025.1. GTDB lineage: Bacteria > Pseudomonadota > Gammaproteobacteria > Burkholderiales > Burkholderiaceae_C > Thiomonas. The sequence continues at coordinate 2,813 of JBAUTC010000003.1, read as the reverse complement.
CAACACGCAAGGCCTTGCCCTGTGCGTCCTGAAACACAAATGCGCCGCGCGTGTCCTGCAACACGGCGTCGCGCGGCACCACCCAACCGCGCCAGCGACCCAGCACCATGTCGGCCTGCACGCTGGTCCCGGCAGGAGGAAGGCCGCCTTGCGGCGGCAGGGTGATCTGCACGTCCAGCCGCTGGGTCTTGGGGTTGATGGCCGCGCCGATGCTTCGGATACGCCCCATCCAGTGCTGTTTCGGATCGAACACCGAGATCAGGTGCACCGCCTGTCCGGGCTGTAGACGGGCTGCATCTTCTGGCGGCACCCCGGCCAGCGCCTGCAGGCTTCCGCTGGCTCCGAGTTCCAGCAGCGGGCTGCCCGCGGCGAGCAGATCGCCCGGCGCCGCGCGCACCGCGAGAACGATACCGTCGAGGGGGGAGACAACCCGTGTGGCCGCATGCCCCGCGCCTTGCTGCTGCAGGCTGCGCAGTTGTGCCTGGGCGTCTGCCAAGGCCTTGCGCGCGGCGCCCACCTGCGCCTGTGTGGCGAGTTGCTGCGCCTTGAGGGTGGTCATGCGGTCGAGTTCGTCCTGCGCAAATGTGACGGCGGTCTTCGCCTGGGCGTAGGCGAGCGTGGTCGCGGCATCACTGCGCAGGGTGGCGAGCAGGGCGCCTTTGCGCACGGCTTGGCCAGTATGCACGGCCATGCCCCGCACCTGCATGGCCTGCTGAAAGGTGATCGTCCGGGTCTGACTGGCGGGCACCTGCACCACGGCATAGGCATGCAGGGTGTGGAGCAGTTCTCCGCGCTGCAGCGGTGCGGTCTGCACTTGGGCGGAAAGCACGCTCTCTGCGGCAAGCGCGCGCGGTAATGCGGCTACGGGCAGCCAAAGCGTGGCCAGCAGGGCAAGGCGGGCGGGGGTGAACAATGTCATAGTGGGGCGTTGTGTTGTGTGGTCTGCAAGGCGGATGCCGTGGCATGCCGGTAAGGGCCAAGGCCGGTGACGAGTTGCAGCGCCAGGGTTTGCTCGGCGATCTGCTGCGCATTAGCCTGCAGTGCGAGGCGTTGGTCCAGCAATGCGGTGCGCTGGTTGATGAACTCCAGTAGGCTCATTGCGCTCTGCTGTAGCGCCTGTTGCGCGGCGGCGTCGGCAGACTCCAGCGCTGGCAGCGCAGCTTGCAGAGCCCGGCGCTGCTGCTGCAATAGCGCGATGTCGGCCTGCGCCTGCCGCACATCGGCATCGGCCTGATCGAGCCTGGCCTGGTAGTCGGCCTGCAGCTGCGCGCGAGTGGCGCGCTGCGTGGCGATCACGCCCCGGTTGCCGTTGAACAGCGGCAGGCTGATGCTGACGCCAAAGCCCACGGTGTTCACGCCGCTGGTGTCGCGCCCGCGAGTGAATCCGAGGTTGAACGTCGGGAACTGACCGAGGACGGCTTGCCAGACCTTCTGCTCCTGCGCCTGATAGCCCGCCTGCAGCGCCAGTAGGTCGGGGCGGACGTGCCGCAGATCCTGCAGCGTGGCGTGCACTTGCGCCGCGTCGGGCACTGGGGGGGGGGTTGGAGCGGCCAGGGGCAGTGCCACATCGGCTTTCAGCCCGAGCAGGGCATGGAGTTGCGCTTGCAAGCCGAGTTGCTGACGTTCGACGCTCTGAATTGTTTGCGTGAGCGCCTGTAGCGGCACGAGCTGCGCGTCTACGTCCAGCCTCGTCACATTGCCTTGTGCCAGCGCCGCCTGGCTGCGTTGAAGCCGCTGGGAGAACAAGGCGCGCTCCTGCTCCAGAATTCGCAATCGTGCGGTGTTTCCAGTGAGCTGGGTGTAGAGCAGGCGGGCTTGCGCCACGGTCTGCCATTCCGCCCAAAGCACTTGCAGATTGACTTGCGTGGCGGCGTGTTGCGCGGCGCGGTGCGCGGCATTGTGGGTGATCAGCGCGGCAATGTCGTACGACAAGCCGAGGTTGTATGCCGAGGTCGTCGCGCCCCCGCTATTGCGCGGAAAATCACGTGTCAGGCCGAGCTGCGGATCGGGCAGCAGGCCGGCGTCGAAGGCCTGAGCGCGCGCCACGCCAAGCCTGAGCCGCTCGGCCTTGAGCCGCGGGTTGTTGAGCACCGCGAGGATGGCCAAGCCGGTCGCGTCCAGGGGCTTGTCTGGATTGAAGTCATATCGCGCCAGTGCGGGCAGGGCAATCTTGCTGCGTGCGATATTGAGTCCGTGCACCGATGTTGCCAGATTCGCGGAAGCCGGCAGCGGCGCGGGGCGATAGCTGGCGCAGCCGCTCAGCAGCAAGGCGACGAGCAGCACGCTGCGGCGCAGGCTTGGGGAGCGGAGGGTGAGTTGAGATGTCATGTGGGCGTTCGGCTCGGTTCAGCGCAGCGCCCAGCCATGCGGGATGACGGGAGCAAACGGCTTGCGGTGTAAATGGCGCGTGGATGGTGCATGGCCGGTTCCAGTAGCCCGATGCGCTGATTGATACCCGAAGCGACGAGTGTGGTCATGGCAGCCTGGACCAGCGGCAATCGCAGCGGCTCGGCATTGATGGTGTTGCTCGCGAACGGACCTGCGGTTTGGACGTTCACGCCGGCTGCGGCCGAAGTGAGCGCGACGGTCTCAAGGGCCACGTTGGATTTTCGATTGAACATGATGAGGGCCACGCAAAAGCGGGAACACGGTGCGGACTTGTCGTGCAGTGCACTCTAGACATGCAGTCTTAGCCAAGACATAGGGGCACGCGACCCCTTCTTGGCATTCACACCGTATCCTTGCGGCATGGAGACCAAGCCTTCGCCCCTACCAGCCGCTGCGGGCGGCGAGCGCCCGCGGCTGGGCCTGGC
>JBAUTC010000002.1:0-5520 GCA_049582025.1 Thiomonas sp. | reverse complement strand
CCGTCGGCTTCGGCTCTTGCGAGGAACGGCCTGGGCTACCGGCGCGAGTTGGGGAGCGATTCCGGTTGTGCTGTTTCCGCCGGACCCGCTCACACAGAGTTTCGTGGCCTTCATCCTGGCCGGCGTCAGCGGCGCGGCCGTGGCCGGCATGGCCTTCGATGGCTGGACCTCAGGCTTGTTCATCGGTTTGGTGATCGTGCCCTTGGCCTTGCGCCTGTCATTTACCGGCACGTCCATGACGACCGCGATGGCCGCCATGGTCTGCATCTACCTGCTCTACCTTGGCGTTGCCATTCGCCGCGGCCAGAGCCAGTTCCTGCAACTGCTCGACTGGCGCACCCGTGCCGAAGCGGCCAGCGCGCGCACCACGCGGCAAGCCCGGCTCAACGCGGTGCTGGCGCAAGCCAATGAGCTTGGCGCTGCCGCAACGGACCGCGAATCGTTCTACTCCGCGATCTGTCGAGCGGCAGTGGTGCGCACAGGTTTGCTGCGCGCCTGCGTCTTGCTGCGCGATGGGCATGAGGGACGCTTCGAGCACGTTGCGCAAGACGGGGCCCAGATGGAGGCTTCCCATGCCGACTCCACGGCCGAAACCGCATGGCGCGAGGACAAGCCGCAGTTCATCGCCCGCGACGGCGCCATCGAAGCCTGTCTGCCATTGCATATCCAAGGCAAGATCACAGGCCTGCTTTGCGTGGAGAGTCCCGCAGCACCCGACGGAGACGCTGCGTTGCGCGAGTGGCTGCAGAATCTGGCGGCCAGCCTGGATCGTGGCTTGCAGGCCCTCTGGCAGCGCGAACGCATCGTCCGCCTGCAAAAACTCTACCGCGCACTCATCAGCGAAGGCGAGGTGGTGCTGCAGGCCCGCAGCGCTGACGAAATGGTGACGCGCACCTGCGAGAAGCTCACCCAGGACACCCAGTTCCACGCTGCCTGGCTGGCGCAGCCGGATGCGCAAGGCGCCTTTCGCATCCTCGCGCGCTCCGGCGAAGGAGCCTCCCAGCTCGACCACTTTCGCATACGCCTAGACGATACCAACCGCGCCCCACTGGTGCTGCGCGTTTGGGACACACAGACGCTGCAGCATTGCAACGACCTCCTTCATGCCGAGGAGATGCGGCCCTGGCATCGATCGCTGGCGCACTATCGCTGGCATGCCGCATTGGCCGCGCCAGTCATGCGCGGTGGCGCGCTCTGGGGCGTGCTGGTATTTAACTCGCCGCACGCGCAGACCTTCGATGCCCAGACCATCGCGCTGTGCGAACAGGTGGCCGCCCTGCTGGGCTATGGGCTGGACGAACTCGACGTCAAGGAGCGGCTGGGCGCTTTGCAGCGTATCGAGGCGCATCGGGCGCGGCACGACACACTGACCGGCCTGCCCAACCGCTACGCGCTCGAACAATACCTCCCCTCCGTCATCGAGCGCGCCCGGCGGCAGGGCAATGCTTTTGCCATCGGCATGATCGATCTCGACAGTTTCAAAGTCATCAACGACACCTGGGGACACAGCGCCGGAGACCGAGTGCTGCGCGAACTGACCCGCCGATTGCAGGCGGTACGGCGGCAGTCCGATTACCTCGTGCGGCTGGGCGGGGATGAATTCATCGTGGTGATGGAAGACCTCAACCCGCTGGAAGTCCAGTGCCGCTTCGCAAACAGCGTGGAGCGCCTGCGCAAGGCGATTGCCGCCGCCTTCGACATTGCGCCCAATGTGCAGCTCGCCATCGACATGAGCGTCGGCATCGCCTGCTACCCGGTCGACGCCCAGGACGCCGATACGTTGATGCGCCTCGCAGACAAGGCCATGTACGCGAACAAATCGGGAAAGGCGGCAGCTCCGCTGCGCGCATCCAGTGTCTGAGCACCCCCCAGGGTCGGTGCGCCGCCGAGTTCCACGATGGCGGCCAGGCAACATCCGAGCGCTCAAACACACGCCGCCAACACCCCGCGCAGACTGTTGACCACCGCCATCTGGTCGGCGCGCCGCAAATCGTCGCGCAGCAACACCCGCTCCCGCACCGCACCGCTCTCGAGCAGCGCCTGCCGCGCCACACCGGGCAGCAGGCCACTGTGCAGCGACGGCGTCCACCATGCGCCCTCCAGCCGCAGCAGCAAGGAACTGCGAGCACCTTCGCACAGTTCGCCCCTCTCATTGCAGAAGACCTGATCGAACGCGCCCTGCGCTTCGGCGGCGCGCCAGGCGGCGTCGTAGCGTGCACGGTGGGTGGTCTTGTGGCGCAGGAACACGTCGGCCGAATGGAGCATGTCCTCGGCCAGCAGCAGACGCACCGGTTGCTGAGGCGCGGACGGCATGGGCTGGACATCCAGTTCGTAAGCCCCGGATTTGCGGAGCACCAGCCGGGTGCGCCAAGGCACGGGGGCGAGCGCGGCGCAAGCGTTCTGCCAAGGATCGGCCACTGCGGTCCGCTCGGCGGCCACGGGACTGGACAAGGCGCCATGCGCCTGCGCCAACGCCTGCCGCAATGCGGGCAGGTCACAGGCAAAGCCGAAATACGCCGCCGACCGCGCCAGCCGGGCGAGATGGCGCTCGACGCGACCGGCCTGTGCTGGCCAGAGCGCGGCAAAGGTTTCGATCAGGCCGAAACCCGGGTCATGCGCGGTGACGAATCGCAACTTGTCCCAGCATTCCTGCCATTCGGCGGCGGGGTCGGAATCGCTCACCACGCCGCTGCCCACAGCGAGGCGGAACGCCCGGGTTCCAGCGGCCTCGCCCTCACCCTCCACGGCATCACCGATTTCGAGCGTACGGATGGGCACGTTAAATACGGCCAGCGGCCCAGGCGCCGCGCTGCGCGGGTCGATGAATCCCAGCGCGCCGGTGTAAAGCCCGCGCGGCACGGCTTCCAGATGGCGGATGATTTCCATGCTCATGCGCTTGGGCGCACCCGTCACCGAACCGCACGGGAACAGCGCGGCAAACACCTCGACCCAACTGCGCGGCCCGACGCGCTCGTCCACCGTGGCCTGGACGCTGGAGGTCATCTGCCACACGGTGGGATAGGGCTCGACGGTGAAGCGCGCGGGGACCTGCACACTGCCAGGCACGGCCAGCCGCCCCAGATCGTTGCGCAGCAGGTCGAGAATCATCAGGTTTTCGGCACGGTTCTTGGGATCGGCAGCCAACGCCAGCGCGGCTTGCGCGTCTGCCTGCGGGTTTGACAGGCGCTGAGCTGTGCCCTTCATCGGACGGGCGCGCAACGTCGCACCGTCGCGGCCGAAAAACAATTCGGGCGAAAAGCTCAGCACCCATCGAGCTCCCAACCTGGCAAGGCAGGAATAGCGTGTGGGCTGCGCCTGCCGCAGCTCGGCATACAGCGCGATGGGATGACCGTATGCCAGCCCGCGCAGCGGCCAGGTGAAATTGATCTGGTAGGTGTCGCCCGCGCGCAAATGCGCGGCGATGCGTGCCAGCGCGGCGGTGTAGTCCATCTGGGTGATTCCGGCCCGCAACCGCGCCACGCCGCAGGGCTGTTCGTTTTCGGATGCAGGCAAGGCGGCGATCTCCGACTGCAGCCACTGCACCACACCGTCCGTGGTCAACAGGGTCATATCGGCGAAAGCCCGCGCCTCAACCAGCGGCGTTGCCTGCGCTGTGACGTCGTGCACGGTCAGCCCTGCCAGCGCCTGCGCCGCTTCATAAGCGACGAACAGGGCCACCTGCCGCCCTTGCGCGAGCTCTGCTTCAAGCCGTGCAAAGGCAGGCAGGACGTCTTCTTCCGCGTCCGCCCGCCAGGAAGCAAGGGCGCCAGTCAACAAACGGCTGGTGGGCTGCGCAGCGGTCGCCTGCGCGTCGTCGAACAACACGAAATCCTGCATCAATCCGCCTCGGTCTATCGGGAAAACCCCTGTGCGTCGCCCCCAACAAACGCGACGTTTTGCCGCGGCATAGTCAGGTGAACGCTCTTTACATTGCCCACTGCTTTGTAACGAACAACCGTTTTTGCAACCGTTCCTATTGTTTTCCATTGTCCATGCAACCCATCACCCATCCGGCACACTGTGCCCGTTTCACTCCCACCGTGCTTGCCTTCTCCCTCGCTGCCGGGTTGGCGTCGCTGACCGCAGCCCCGTCCATGGCGGCGGACACCACCCTGCCCGAAGTCGTCGTATCCGCCACGCAGTCCAGCCCGCTTTCCTGGGCACACTGGCTGGGCGAGCGCGATCTGGCCGCCCGGCGCGCCGCCACCAATGACACCGCCAGCCTGCTGCTGGGCATCCCCGGTGTGTCCATCAACGCGGCCGGCGGCGTATCGGGTCTGCCGCAGGTCAACGGTCTGGCGGACGACCGGCTCAACATCCAGCTCGACGGCATGGGTCTGATCGCCAGCTGCCCCAATCACATGAACCCGGTGCTGTCCTACGCGTCGCCCAGCCAGGTATCCGAAATCACGGTGTATCCAGGCGTGGCGCCGGTGTCCGTTGGCGGCGATGCAATCGGCGGTGCCATCGAGGTGAAAACCGCGCCGCAGCAATTCGCCGCGCCGGGCAAGACCGTGGCCGGTGGCCAAGTCAGTTCCGGCTACAGGTCCAACGGCAATGCCCGTGACCTCGGCCTGTCCGCCCACTACGGCACCGAGTCCTTCGCCATCCGCTACGACGGCAGCCTTGCAAAGGCCGGCGATTACACCGCCAGCGGCGACTTCAAGACCACCACGGAAACGGGACGCCAGGGCGTCACACTCGACCGCAACGTGGTGGGATCAACCGCCTACGACGTGCGCAACCACATCCTGGGCATGGCCTGGCGCGGTAGCGGCCAGTTGATCGACCTCACCCTCGGCTACCAGGACGTGCCGGTGCAGCTCTACCCCAACCAGCGCATGGACATGCTCGGCAACACTGAGAAGCGCATCAACCTGCACTGGCAGCGCAGCTTCGCCTGGGGTGGGCTGGATGCGCGCATCTATCACGAGACGGTCGACCACCACATGGACTTCGGTGCCGACAAGCGATTCTGGTACGGCGCGGCCAGCGGCGGCTCTGCCGTACCCTACGGCGTGCCCTGCTCGCCCATCTCGGCCACCTGCGCGGCCGGCATGCCAATGGACACTGAAAGCCGCACCACCGGCGCCAAGGTCAAGGCGACGGTCGACCTGACTTCCACCGACACCCTACGCTTCGGCACCGACGTCCAGCGCTACCGCCTGGAGGACAGGTGGTCGCCTTCAGGCTCCGGCATGTGGCCCGGCACCTTCCTCAACATCCACGACGGCCAGCGCGACCGGCTGGGCCTTTGGGGCGAATGGCAGAAGCAGTTCACCCCGCAGTGGCAGCTGCTGTCCGGCGTACGGGTGGAACAGGTGCGCACTGACGCCGGCCCGGTGACAGGCTACGCCGACATCAACGGCATGAGTTTCCAGGCGCGCGACGCCTCGGCCTTCAACGCGTCCGCCCGCGAGAGCACGGACCACAACGTCGACCTGTCGCTGCTCGGCAAGTACCGGGCAAGCAACTCCCTGGACGTTGATCTCGGCCTGGGCCGCAGCACCCGCTCACCCA
>JBAUTC010000001.1:0-4659 GCA_049582025.1 Thiomonas sp. | reverse complement strand
AGAAGTAATTCGACGACGCTCCGGGCGCGTAGTAGACGGGATAATTCGGCACGCGAACAAATGCCGGGTACACAGGCATATTGATCCCGATGCTCAATCCGGGAAGCCCGATCCCGACGCTCACCTGAGCAGTGGCCGAAGTCACTGAGAAAAACATCATGCACAGAATGCAAATGGCGTAGCGCATCGTGTTGCCTCCGGTGAAGCAGGCCTTGCGTGTCGATGTCATGGTGTCTTCTTCCTCCTGAGCCTTGCGCATGATGCGGGCGCCTCACGATACCGTGGTTGGGGGCGTGAGTCGGGTTTTTCAATCGCAACACCCGCCCCACAGCAAACCCGGGCAGTGGTGGACTGCGGCTCCAAAGTTAGGTGAAGGACCTGTTGTGGTCTGTGCGGTAGCCAACACTCAGGCCCCGACAGCGTCAGCGTGGCCTACACAGCCTTCAAGTCAGGCAGCAGTCTGTCGTATTCCTTTTTCACCACGGCATAGCACTCGCAGGTGCGCCGTTCCAGGCCGCGGCGGTCGAGTACCGTGATATGGCCACGCGCGTAGCGGATGAGTCCAGCCGCCTGCAGTTTCAGGGCTGCTTCGGTGACCCCTTCCCGGCGCACCCCCAGCATGTTGGCGGTCAGCTCCTGCGTGAACCGCAGCATCAGGTGCATCACCGGGCCGCTGCGATTGAAGGCCTCCTGGATGGCCTTGGACGTGAGGCGGTAGCCGCGACCGGCGCTTTGCACCACCGCGCGGCTGGGAGTGCTCTCGCCACCCAGGAACAGCGAGATGCCCACGACACCTTCGTTTCCGACCACCGCCATTTCCGCAGAGTCCCCGTCCTCAAGGACATACAGCAAGGAAACAATCGCTGTCGTCGGAAAGTAGACGTGACTCGGGGGCAGGCCAGACTCAAAGAGAATGAGGCCCAAGGGCAGATCCACGGACTCAAGCAACGGCAAGCCATGGCAGCTTCCCGTGCACGTTGGGCGCTGGGTTGAGCGAGCCTCGGCGCCTCTCGCGCCCCGGACGCTACTGAATTGAAGCGGCGCGATGTTCAGGCCAGTTCTTTCTCTGTGCCTAGTCAGTGTCGACCGTTGCGAGTGGGCCCGCTGGGCGACGATTTCAGCCAGTATGCCCGCGTGAAGGAGGTACGCCATGGCCCTTGTCCAACGGGATCCTTGGCAGGAAATCGAGGACATGTTTGATCGCTAGACCCGGGCTGTAGGGTCGGTGCAGAACGACTCAGGGTGGAGAACCTGCGACTACTTGCCAACTGGTCGACATCGCAGACACGCCCCACGCGTACAGCATCAACGTGGAGATTCCGGAAGCGAACAAGGACGACGTCAAGGTCACGAGTTCCGTGATCCGGGCGAAAAGCGTCTTGCCGGCGTTCACATGTCCTCGGCGGGCTTGCAAAACTCGATCCTTGCGTCCCGCAGACGCCGCAAATCCCGGCATTGATCCAACCGCTGTGCGACCTGCCTGATCCGCGCATGGTTCTGTTGCGGATTGGCTGCGTTGTTGAGGAGATGGCGCGCCTCATGCGCCAGTGCCTGGCCCAAAGGGCAAAGCAAGATTTCGAACCCACCAAGTGATATGCGTAAATAAGTATGTCTTGCGTGCGGTAGCGTACTGTTCCAACAAATGTTCTGCCGTACTTTGCTGATGGTGAGTGTCTCATCTCGGCGTTCCATCGGGCTGGGTTGGTCTAGGTGAACTAACGCATTCCAGCCATGACCAATCCATTTGGTTGGCAGTCCCTGCCTTTCGGGTGCGCGACCAAGGAACAGCGTCATCACGATGCAAGGCCGTCGATGCACGCCTTTCCGGAATGCTCACAGACACAACGTAGAGGCAGTCAATGAGAAACTCCCGGACCGTCGAGGCAGATTCACGCCGCAACTTGAGTCATTTGCGCCCTGGCGTGCATCTGCTGTCGAGTGATGAGTCCCACATCATGCTCACAAGTTCTGGTGGTGGTTACAGCCGCTGGAAAGATATTGCCGTGACGCGCTGGCGTGACGATGCGACCTGCAATCACTGGGGATCGTTTTTCTATATCCGCGATCTCGCGAGTGGACAGGTCTGGTCGACGACGGATCAGCCGACTTTGAAACGGGCGGATGTCTACGAAACGGAGTTCTCGGAAGGGCGGGCGGTCATTCGCCGTCTTGATCACAGCATCAGCATCGAAACGGAAGTGGCCGTCTCGCCGGTCGATGACGTCGAACTCCGCAGAGTCAGCATCACGAATCAATCGCTCGACAAGAGAGCGATTGAAGTCACGAGTTATGCCGAAATCGTGCTTGCACCAAGTGCGGCGGATTCGACGCATCCAGCGTTTGAAAAGCTGTTTGTGGAAACCGAGATATTGCCCGCACAGCAATCCATCTTGTGCAGTCGCCGGGTGAGCGATGCCAGGGACCAGCCAGCCTCGACGTTTCACCTGATGCAGGCATCGAAACCGCCGTTGGGAGATCTGTCTTACAACACGGATCGCGCGGATTTCATCGGCCGCGGGCGGACTGTTGAGCATCCGCAAGCCATGGACCATGGCGCAATGCTCTCCGGGCGCTCCGGCTCGGTGCTCGATGCGGCAGTGTCAATTCGCTATCCGGTCGCGCTCGAACCTGGTGAAACCGTGGTCGTGCGTTGGCTCTGCGGCGTGGCGCAAACACGCAAAGCCTGCCTGCAAGGCATCAAGCGCTATCAGAGTTGCGCCGCCGCTGACCAGATTCTTGTGGATGCGGCGAGGCGTGGACACGACACCCTGCATCGGATGGCCGTCAGCGAAGCCGATGTGCAGTTGTATGCAGCGCTTGCCAGTTCCCTGATTTACGCCAACGCATCCATGCGTGCCGACCCGGACATCATCGCGCACAACAATCAGGGGCAATCGGCATTGTGGGCGTACTCGATTTCCGGCGATTTGCCGATTGCGCTGTTGCAAGTCAAGCACCCGGACCAGGGTGACTTGGTCAGGGAGCTTGTCCATGCGCATGCGTATTGGCGATGGCACGGACTGAAGGCAGATGCGCTCTTTCTATTTGAGGGTGACGGCAACAGTGCAAGCCAGGCTGATCTGCACGCGCTGCTCCTGCGTTCGAGCAATGCCTGCCATACCGCTGAGCTGATGAATCAGCCGGGTGGGCTATGGCTTCTTGACGCCGACAAAGTGACGCCATCAGACCGCATCCTTCTGCAAACGGCGTCGCGCATCGTGCTGCACGATGGCGAGGGCTCCTTGTCGCAGCAACTCGCCAGCCGAAGTGCGGCCGAAGCTCCGTCGGCGGCCGCTGCGGATCGCCACGCGGGCCATGCCGGCAACGCGAACAAGTCCTCGCAGCCTGCGCCCATACAGACTCCCGCGCGCGATTTGCTCCTGGACTGCGGCCTGGGCGGGTTCAGCCTTGATGGGCGCGAGTACGTGATCACGATCACGCCGGGGCAGATGACGCCCGCGCCGTGGATCAATGTGTTGGCCAATCCGTCATTCGGCAGTCTCATTTCGGAAAGCGGCAGCGCGAACACCTGGAGCGAAAACGCGCAGACTTATCGCCTCACCCCGTGGTCGAACGATCCTGTTGGCGATGCCAACACCGAGGCGTATTACATCCGCGACGAGGACAGTGGCCAGTTCTGGTCGCCCACGCTGCTGCCCACGCCTGGCACTGCTCCCTACGCGACGCGGCACGGCTTCGGCTACAGCGTGTTTGAGCACAGCGAACATGGCATTGATTCAGAGCTCAGCGTGTATGTTGCCATCGACGCGCCGATCAAATTCGCCGTGCTGAAATTGCACAACGATTCGACTGAAACACGCCGGCTTTCGGTCACGGCCTATGTCGAATGGGTGCTGGGCGATGAGCACGCGAAGACCGGCATGCATGTGGGAACAGCGATCGACTCCAGCAGCGGTGCGGTCATCGCCCGCAACCCCTACAACACCGACTTTGCAGGCCGGGTTGCATTTCTGGATGTTGACGGCATCGGCAACGCCAGCGTGTGTGGTGATCGCCTGTCATTCCTCGGGCGCAACGGCACGCTGCGCAATCCAGCCGCCATGTCGCAACCGCTGCTCTGCGGAACCGTCGGCGTTGCGCTCGATCCCTGCGCGGCCATCCGTGTGCCACAGACATTGGCAGCAGGGAAGACCTGTGAGCTGATTGTCCGACTTGGCGCAGCCCAGAGCGATGCGGCTGTCAGCAGTCTTGTGCACCGCTGGCGTGGAGCGGCGGCAGCGCAAGAGGCACTTGATGCGGTGAAGCTGCACTGGGCGCAGACGCTCGGCGCCGTACAGGTGCAGACGCCGGACCCTGCGCTCGATGTGCTGGCCAACGGCTGGCTGGTCTATCAGGTTCTTGCTAGCCGGCTCTGGGCACGCACTGCGTTTTATCAGTCCAGTGGCGCCTACGGTTTTCGTGATCAATTGCAGGACGTGATGGCCTTGGTTCACGCCGCGCCGGACCTGGTGCGCGAACATTTGCTGCGCAGTGCCTCCCGCCAGTTTCCCGAAGGCGATGTGCAGCACTGGTGGCATCCACCGGCAGGCAACGGCATCCGCACGCGCTGCTCGGACGATTACCTTTGGCTCCCACTGGCGACATGCCGCTATGTGGAGGTCACGGGCGACCACGGTGTGCTGGATGTCATCGTGCCCT